>JAGQPK010001555.1 GCA_020426755.1 Planctomycetales bacterium | reverse complement strand
CAATACATCTTGTTTCTGAGAAATCTGGATAAAAGTCTCGGCTCGTTGTCCCACGGCCCAGTTTGTCGGAAGCTCAAGCACACGAACGTCCACCACGAACTCGCGTGTTTCTCGATCTGCCTCTCGTCCCAGCCGAACCACTCTGCCGGGATAGTCTTTGTCCCGCTCGGATCGGAAGACAACTCGTGCCGCTTGCTCCGGCTGCAATCGCGCCATCTCGGTTTCGTCTACCCACGCGCTGATCCATAGTTCGTCGGTTGATATCAGTGTCAGGATGGAACTGCCGGGGACGACGACATCGCCCGGCTCGCGGCGGCGTTTCACAACCATGCCATCAAAGGGGGCGTGAACTTTGGTGTCGAGCGACCTTGCGCGATGGTACTCAAGTGTCCTTTCTGCAGCGACCAGCTCCTTTTGACCTTCGGCAATCGCCGCTTCTGCGCGGCTTACGCCAGCTTCGCTAATGGCCAGTGCTTCGATGGCTTTGTCAGCGTCTTCAGGACTGATTGCGTTTTGTCGAGCAAGCGCCTGAATTC
>JAGQPK010001554.1 GCA_020426755.1 Planctomycetales bacterium | reverse complement strand
TCGGGGCAACGCCCCAGCCGATTGCCTAGCCCCGTCCGCAGGACTGGGATCCTGTGTCGACAAACAAAGAAGGGCCACCGGCCCGGCCGATTGCGGTCAATATCGTAGCAAATTCCCGGGCCGTTGGCCCTAACAATAGCAAATCGCCCGAAGCCCCAGCCCTGCGGACTGGGCTAGGCAATCCCTCTGGCCGTTGGCCCGAGATGAAGCGGAACTGCGCGATCGCACTCCAAAAGCGGGCGCCCATACTTCAACATTCAACATTCGATATTCGATATTCGATATTCGACATTCCCTCTGCTACCGCTGCGGCAGGGCAGCCGTCTGAGTCGCTGGCACGAGCGTCTCAGTCAAGCGTTGCAGATACTTCATATTGCTGTCGGCACCGCTGAAGCCCAGCACTTGTTCGTCCCAATCCAGTTGTCGCGACAAGATGCGACCGTTATCCACGTCAAAGCGAATTTCGCCTTTCGATATCCGTTGGATCAACTGGCTTTGCACTCGCGGATCATCGATGGGGGTAAGCACTTGTGTTTT
>JAGQPK010001553.1 GCA_020426755.1 Planctomycetales bacterium | reverse complement strand
ATTGTGGCGTCCTGTGCGTTGAAGAGTGTCACCTTGGGAGCCTGCAATAGATTCGCTCGGCGATCCGCTTGGAATTGCTCAACGAGTCTCTGGGCCGTCTCGGCATCCACTACGCTTACCAGTGTCGCGGTCTGTCGTGCGACAAACGCCTCACCTCGTGGGCTGGTCCGGGCGTTCTCGTCTTTCGCTTGTGTGTCGGTCGGCACACCATCCGGCAGGAGGCTGCGCCATTTTACATCGAGCGTCTTAAGTTGCTCGGCGGGTATCGCAATGATCCGAGTCGCGACACAGATTTGGCTTGTACCATGCTGCGTGATCCGGTCCACGACTTGACGCACTGCTACGCGTTGATCTTCCGCACATTGCACAACTAAATGGTTGTCCTCGAATATGATCGTCGCAGCTGAAAATGCCCGAGTGGATGTCGTAGTTTCGGTGCTGCTCGGACTAGGTAGTATCTGCAAGTCGACGGCGCGTTGCTTCTGCGATTCCTGCAGAGTCAACTGCGCATTGATCAGCGCCTTGAGAATAGACTTG
>JAGQPK010001552.1 GCA_020426755.1 Planctomycetales bacterium | reverse complement strand
AGATCCTGGGCCACGGTCGCGTTGGGGCCGAAGATGCGGATGGACGGCGCCAGATCGGCGTCGTTGAACGCGGAGAAATCGACAGTGACCACGTCGTCCTGGGTCACGTCGGCCACGCCGCCGGAGATGTCGACGATGGTGATGGAGCCTTCCGGGTCCACGGCGTAGGCGTCGTTCGGCTCGCCCTCGTTGGCCGTCAACACCTTGGCGCCGTCGGGCGTGAAGGTGACCATGTCGGGCAGCGGGCCGGCTTCCACCTGTGCGATGAGCGCGCCGTCGCTGTCCAAGAAGAGGATGCTGCCGTTGTCGGTCTTCTCCGCGGCCTCGACCGCAGCCACGAGCACGCCGTCGCGGAAGTCGACGCTGTTGGCGCCGCCGCCGTATTGGGTCACGTCGATCTGGCCCACGAGTGAGGGCGCGGCCGGATCGCTGATGTCGAGGATGTCGATGGTCTTGGCGCCGCCATTGACCACGAACGCGCGCTGGGTGGCCGGATCGTAGGTCACGATCTCGGCGGCTTCGGCGTCAAAGAAACCG
>JAGQPK010001551.1 GCA_020426755.1 Planctomycetales bacterium | reverse complement strand
TGTTTTAGGCAGAACTTTCCGTTCCTGGCCCCGTCGGTTTTTCCCGGAGTATTGCCGATACGATCCGAAGATTCGGTTCAATTCGCCCACCTGTTGACCGCAGCCGTCCGGTCGGGTCCAATTCGCCTCCCGTCCATTTACTGTCCAACGATCGATTCCTGCTCATGTCACGTCGTATTCTGGTCACTTCTGCTCTGCCCTACGCCAATGGCCACATCCATATTGGCCATCTGGTTGAGTATATCCAGACGGATATCTGGGTTCGTTTTCAAAAGCTGCGAGGGCATCGCTGCATCTATGTGTGTGCCGATGATACGCACGGCACGGCGATCATGATTCGAGCTCGACGCGAGGGGCGACCGGAGAATGAAGTTATCGCCGATATGCAGGAAGCTCATCTGCGCGACTTCTCTGCCTTCGATATCGAATTCGACAACTATGGCAGCACCAATTCCAAATCCAACCGGGACGAGTGTCACCGTATCTGGAGCGAAATTCTCAAAGCCGGAATAGTGAAGGAAAAAGACGTCGCTCAGCTGTT
>JAGQPK010001550.1 GCA_020426755.1 Planctomycetales bacterium | reverse complement strand
CGGATTGCAACTACTGGGTCTCGTGATACTACCGCTGGGAATGCTCCTCGAAGTCACCGGCAAACTCGGGCGACGAGGCGTGGCCGAATTGCTGATTATACTCGTGTTCGGCTTCATTGCCTTCCAGACAGGACGCTACTTGGAAGGATATGCGCGTCACGCTTAGCGAAGTAATGCGGATGATGGGGTCCCGTTTATCCACATCCGCAAGAATTCTTCGTGCGGCATTTGGAGTGCGGCCGCGCAGCTGCCGCTTTGGAAACACACCGAATCGGCGCGAGCCGCGCCGGACCTTCCAACGCCACATTCGCGCTGACGGCAGCCACGCTCGACGTCATAAAACGGCAAGTGCGTCTTCAAATCCAAAAACTTGAGTAGAATCTTGATCGCCGCAACGCGACAACGTCGGTTTGAAGCGTCGGAAACCGCGGCTTGCGCCTTTCGGCGAACCCAAGACTCAGCTTTGACAATGCACGGCTTCACTTCCCGCCGTTTCGCCGCTCCGTGCCCACACGAAAAGCGATCGCTGCGCGATCGCACT
>JAGQPK010000154.1 GCA_020426755.1 Planctomycetales bacterium | reverse complement strand
TTGTGGTTCCCTCCCCCGGCCCCCTCCCGAAGTCGAGTTGCGCGAAGTGGAAGCCATCGACGGGAGGGGGAACTACGCGCGGTTTTCACGCATCGTGGAAGACAAACCGACGTTCGCGCGATGCGGCGAACTGAACTACCGCATGATCACGCTCGATCAGTTCGGACGCCGGGCTGGCCGACTGACATCAGACGATGTATTCAAAATAGCCGTAACCATGCAAGT
This sequence comes from Planctomycetales bacterium, assembly GCA_020426755.1. Lineage (GTDB taxonomy): Bacteria > Planctomycetota > Planctomycetia > Pirellulales > Pirellulaceae > JAGQPK01. Next base: position 9,235 of record JAGQPK010000154.1, on the reverse strand, counting down.
ACTCTGACTCCCAGTTACCTGCCTCGAAACCCACGCCATCGACGTAGGTACCAGTCGAGAGCACGGTCGGAGCTTCCGTCTCGTATACCGTGCTGGTGACGCCATTGCCGATTTCCATCCGATCGATCCGCACGTTGTAGTCGATGTTGTTCACAGGATCGTAAAGATCATTGACGAAATGGACGCGAACTTGGTTGATGGCCAACGTTTCCGGCACACCCCAACGAAGCTCGACAAAGTTGCCGTTAAAGTAGTCCCCCACTTGGCTGCCGGCAGTACCGAGATTGAAGCTCGCCACAATCTGACCGTTCACTTCCAATTCGATCACTTCGTTTGTCGTTTGCCCCGCCACAAAGAGCGAGACAATCGTCGATGTTGGTGTCGTGCCAATCAGATTCGCGCGGCCCGGTGTTCCATTCACCTCGTTGCTGGCCGCCCACGATGCTGCCACGCTATTGTCACTCGCAGGATCAATCAGCGCCAATGTAAACCCATCACCATCGGGTGACGTCGGCCACGGCGCGACGTCGTCGTAGGTAACCTGGTCGATGATCGCGCCGCTCTTATCGAGCAACGTGATCGTTTCGCCGCCGCCGGACAGTCCGCCGCTGTATTGTCCACCGACGAGCACGTTGCCGATGGACTGCTGCCGAAACTGTCGATCGTTATCGGTAAAGACTAGATATGATCCAGGCAGGATCACGGTGCCATTCTGAATCACGAGACCAACGCCGTCGATCTCCCAACCGGACAAATCGACTGCCTCGGATCCCGTGTTCAGTAGCTCGACAAACTCCGCATCGCTACCTGCCGGATTGTAGTGCAGTTCATTAATCACGATGCTGGGCGCCGTCGTATTCGCACCAGGCAAACGCAATTCGTTCGCAAAGGCTTGTTGTCGGGCGGCAATGACTTCCTGCCAATGCAGTTCAAAGTCCGCGGATTGAAAGATGTCGACGCGGCCCCACTTGTCATATTCCAAAGCCGAGTTTGTCGCACCGATCGAATCGATCAGCTCATCCCGCCGCGCGACCAGACTGTCGTCACTAAGGTATGTGTCGACAAGCGTCTGCAAACGCTGCCAATACATCGCCTGAAACTCCGGCACTTCCCAGACGGAGTTGAGGAAAACAGAACGAGCTGCCTCGGGCGTCGTGAACTCGCCCGTTTCAAACTCGATATCTAGCTCCGGGCGCCACGTGCAGTCGAGATCCCACTCGATCTCCTCCCAGCGACCGGTCACGCCGTCCAGGCTCATGTAGAAGTTGTGCCAGAACTGGTCGTAGTGACGAGTCAACGTCGAGAGCGCCATGTAGTTGACGACCGACGGCACGTCGATATTGTCATAGACCCAAGCGGTCTTCGCCGCAGAGCTGGGTTGATAGAGGATGTCGCGCGCCGCATAGATCGACGTCAGATCGTTGCCGTCTGGATTATCGCGTTCGAAGCCGGTGTCGAGATTCCACGCGCCCTCGTCGGCCTTGAAGTACTCTCCATCCGAGTAACCGTTGCGTGTCCGCCACGCGCCGTCATACAGCTCTTGCAGTCGATAGACGCCATAGAAGTCGCCGTTTTGTTCCACGCGAGTGAAGAACGTCGAGGTGAACGAGTCGGTCTCGGCGTTGAAAATCTCCCACGAGATCTGGGCACTTACCACATCCCAATCCACGAAGTCGGCAAACAGACCGAATTCGTCCATCGGTGCGAGTGCGTTCGTACCGAAGTCAATCGTGTAACCCTTCGGCAACTCGATCTTAAAACTCTTCTTGTCAAACGTGCGCGAAAAATCTCCGCGCACACGCACTGTCGCGTTGTCAATCACTTGGCCGTCATAGGCAACGACGGTCTCAATCTCGGTATTGGTCAAATACAAGTTGGTGACCAAGTCTTCAAACTGCACCGGATCAACAAACCATTGGAAGACCGGCAAATCGTTTCCAATGATATCGGTCGATTCAACAACGACACCAAAATAGTTGATCGTATCGGTCACAAAAGGTGCTACCGCCACATCCGAATCGATGCGGTAGCGAACGAGTGTCCCGGCGACCTGACCGGGAATCGTGGCCTCCCACAAATCATTGCCGAGGCTTGTCATGGCGATCGTTTGGTCGGTATCGAAGTTCAGCTTGTACGTCAGCGTCGCTTCCGTCGCGTTGGGAATTGTCGCCGACACAACGATCGCTTCACCTGGCAATGGGGTGCCGGGCGTCAGAGTGATGTCAGAGATTTGATCAAGGTTGGTCGTACCATACACCGAGTTAACCGCGCCCGGCGTCGGGTCCCCCGTCGAAGCTCGCCAACTCTGCGGGTCCGCGTTATCAAACGTGGGATTGATCAGCTCGAGCGACGGCCCCGTCCCGTCCGGCGCGCCCGGCCAAGGCGCCACGTCATCGTAGCTCACTTCGTCGATAATCGTCGTGCCATCGGCACCAATCAACTGGATCAACTCACCGCTACCAGAAAGGCCGCCACTTGTGAACTCAGCGAGCGGCGTTACGCCCCATTGAGCTTCCGCGATGCTGGCGGACGGTGAGACAATGGCGTACTCACCAGCGGCTAGCGTCGTGCCGGGAGCGAACGTCAGCGTAAAACCCACAAATGACATGCCCGCTAAGCTGACAGTTTCCGTACCCGGATTGTAGAGCTCGATGAATTCTGCATCTGGGTCAACCACACCATCCGGGCCCGGATTGTAATGAATCTCATTGATCACAACCGAACCAGGTCCACCGGGAACCGCGGGCTCGGCATATTGGAAGTAGCCGATCGTATGCAGCGTTTCACTCAATCGATAACCCGGCGTGATGCCGTCGGCGGGTAACCATGTGCCTGTCGAGTAAACGCTGGGATCTTCGGTTTCGAGAATCGTGCCGTCGATCTCGATCTTGTCGACAATCAAGTTGTAGTCGATACCGTTCTGCGGATCCCACAAATCGTTGTTGAGCGCGACGCGAACTTGGTCCCCCGTAATGCCATCGAGGTTGTAAGTGAAGGTCTGAAAGTCGCGCGTCGTCGCGTCGCCCGTGACATTGTCCCAGCGTTGCACTTCCACGCCGTCAATGAGCAGCGACATGCTTTCGTTGCCCGTTTCACCAGCAGCGTAGATTGTGATCGGCAGCAGCGCATCGTAATTTTCTCGCGCACGCTCCGACAACGCAATTGAAGCTTCGATCGTGCCGACTTGGCGTTCCAGCAGCCAGTCGCCGCCAGCGTTTGCGTTCCCCGTTCTGTCAGTCGATGCCGCCACGTCAGCGCCGGTGAGCGACGCGAGTTGTTCGATAAACCGCGCACCGAGCGTACCGGCGCCCGTATCACAGCTCAGCAGAAGAATGTCTGCGTCGGCATCTAGCGACTTGCCCCACCGCTGCAATTCTGATCGCCGAGCAACCAGCGCGTCAGAGTCCAGTAGCCCGAGTCCGATCTGCAGCGAACCGGCACTGCCATGCGCGATGATCTGAATGCTTTGCACACCTGTACGCCCAGCAAGCGACCGCGAAATCTGGTCGATCGCGTCAACGTCGCTGTCAATCAAAATGAACTCGCTGTCCGAGTTGACGCCTTCGGCCAATAGATCCAGCTGTTCGACGCGACTATCGATGAATACGAGATGAGCGGACGAGTTGGGAACAACGCTTTGCAAAGCATCAAGCGCTGGCGACGTGAGCGCTCGATCAGCGACTGGAGCATCCAGTGTTACGGCTGCCGCCGCGACATCTCCGGCTAACAGGATGCGGTTTTCCAGCCGACCGACGCTCCAACCTGTATTCTGATGCAGTCGCCGTGTACGATTTTCGTTGCGCGCAGATTTCAAAAAACCAAACATGATGCTCTTCGTGATCTTTCGGCGCCGATGCGTCCGTCATCTGCCCCGAACCCCTGGGATTTGCCAAAGGTGGTAAGAGTATCACATTTAGCCCATGTTCGCTAGCAAGTCTACTCAAACGTGTAGGTACCGACGTGCATCAGAAAGACAATATCAGCGCTGTCGAACTCGGCATCGCCATTCCAGTCGCCCGTTTCGAAGGTGGAATTGCGAGAGACTCCATCTTCATAATGTCCATGCATGATGATCGCCACGAGATCTGCCGAATTGAACACGCCGTCGCCGTTCACGTCACCTGTCACGCGGCTCAGGTAGGGCGTCACGCTCCAATTAGTTTGCAACGCAACGAGGTCGACATAGCCGTCGCCATCGTAGTCGCCAGTCACGATATCGCTCAGCATCGGAACGTTCTTCATCCTCTGACCGGCTTCAAATCCGTTGCTGCTACCGAGCGTCAGATAGATGGAGTAGGTTTGCCGCGACAGGATATCGCCCCAACCATCGCCGTTCAAATCTCGCACGTCAACAATCTCGCCGACGACGTCAACTGGATGCTCGGTGCCGGATGCGGTGTCTCGCCAGAAATCGGGTCCAATCAGATCCGCAATGCCATCGAGATTGACATCGGCAATAAAGACGTTGTCGCCATAAAAGCCGCTGTCTGCCAAGACGACTTCCCCAGCGAAACTGCCGGCGAGACTCTCCAACAATAAGGTTTCATACTTCTGCCTAGATCCATTCGACGGATCGATCGTCAAGGTGAATAGCAAGATGTCATCGTCACCGTCATTGTCGTAGTCGTGCGCCACGGCATTGCGAACGGTCTTGCCACTGTAGGACAATGGCTGCAATTCAAAATGCGTCCCGTAATGAAAAGCGACACTGACCTGAGATCCTCCGTCTACTCCCGGGCCACGCGAGATTGAGATTACATCCTGCAATCCATTGCTGTCCACATCGCCGATCGCAAAATATCGCAACAGCGATACCGCTGGTAAGTCGCGCAACACAAATTGAAACTGTCCCTGGTTCTCAAGTAGCCTCAACCAGTCGTGGCCGCTGACGACGACATCAACATCACCGTCGTGATCCATGTCTGTTAGATAAAGATTCTCGATCGGGTACGACTGCTCAAGGTTCACTTCGAGGCGCAATCCTCCTTGTTGATAGATCGCGAGACTTGCAGCCAGCCCAACACGAGCGGTGGCAACTACCAACTCATCAGCGCCGTCGCCATCAAGATCACCTAGTCGGGCGACATAGTTCTCAAGCTTTCCTACGGCAAAGCTGTCTAAATCTACCCAAGTGCGAGGAAGCCCCGGGGGCAAGGGCAACGTCGTTCCGAACTGATGCGGCTCGAACGTTGTCCCATCGTACCAGCGCGCCTTTGTCAGACTATCATACGAATCGACAATACCGTCTCCGTTGAAATCTGCCGCAACAGTTTCGCCACGGAAGTCAGACTGCACCTCAATAAATCGCTCACCCTTGTCGTTGCGTAACAGCGTCCAGTCGACGAGAAAATCCGTATCGCCATCGAGATCAAAATCCAGGAAGTCAATGTCGCAAGAGAAGCATTCTACTGCGTACAGAGGCGCTGACACGCTCATGTCACCTTGATTATGCTGCACGACGGCATTAAGAAAACCGTCAACGCCTTCGACTCGAACCAGATCCAAGTGTCGATCACCGTCGATATTTTCAAGACGCGCGTAACTTGTACGCGGCAAGTACGTCTCGTCGCCCGGTTCCTCCGCGATGGGGTCCTTCCACCAAACAGTCGCAACGAAACTCCCGTCAGCTTGTTGAGTATGCACGAGCGTTTCGTCGTTTTTAAAGTCGACCGTCAACACGTCCAGTCGGCCATCTTCATTGATGTCGGCCACGTCTTGAATCCAGTCGAAGCTAATGATGTCAGTCGCGACCACTGTGCCAAGTCCATCAACGTTATCGAAGTAGGTCGCCTGCGATGACGTGCGCAGAACGACGTCTAGATCACCGTCATTGCCAATGTCGAGTAGCCGCAGTTCTTCTGCCGCGAACGTCGTAGGGAATGGCTGCTTGGCCGAGAAATTGCCAGTACCGTCGTTCGCATACCAGCCGGATGTAGACACGATGTCGAGATCGTGGTCACCATCGAAGTCGCCGACTGCCGTTTCGCCGGACGATCTTCGATCATACAGTTTGATCTTGAAGTTTCCGAAGCCGTCAGAGTTTTCATACCAGACGCCATCATGGACCACGTCCACATCGCCGTCGGCATCCAGATCGGCCAATACCGCCGCTAACAAGCAACGCGACTCGCACAATTCAAAGCGCAAGCTTTGTCGACGACGCTTCATTGCACGTCACTCCCTGGGACGACCATACTAGCGGCTACCAGGTCGATCGTAACACGACGGTTCGGGGCGAGCAACGAGAATGTTTGCACGAGGTGCCTGATCTGAACAGGCGCGAGAGCATCAACAATCGCACGCGATAGAATTGCGATGGCACAGTGAATCACGATGCCACAGCTATCGTTTGCTCACCAGCGGTATCAGTAGTGCTCGTACTGGTGCGAGTAGTCGCCGGTGAACCGCCCGTCCGTGGCTTCGAGCCACGCCTTGCGACCGATTGCTCGCTGTTCGCGCGACCGCTGTTCGCGGCCCGACTTGCAGCCGAGCAATGCCGCGAACACCATCGCGGCGAAGAGAAAACGACTACCGCGTCGCAACAGATTCGCTCGGCAAACAGATTGTGCTGGCATCACTCACTCACTCCTCATCGCGATCGATGTAGAGGGCATCGCGCCGAACGTCAAGAGCGATCTAGCCAAATCGAACGAGTCGCAGTTAGCCGCCAGCCGCACACGCTGTATCAGTTCGCCGAAAGGCGCTAGCCGCGGTACTAGTTCGCCGAAAGGCGTTAGCCGCGGTTCTCAGCATTGATAAACTCAGCGCCCGGGACAAACCGACGCTAACGCGTTACGGCGAACTTGCTCGCGCATTGGCGAACTTTGCCCTGTTACGGCGTAACTTACTTTAGAACCAGCTCGTCAAGCGAATCGAGTAACCTTGCAAGAGGATATCATTCGAGAACGGTGCGATTACGCCTTCGTGCTGGTCATCTACAAAGAGTCCGCGGTTGTTGGCATTAAACCAACCGCCGAGTTCGTAAGCTGCGGTAACCGCAAACCATCGACACTCCCAAGATGCGCCAAGTGACACTTCGAGCACTGAGATCAAGTCATCGTAATCGTCGGACATCTCGGCCATCAACTGATTGCCGAACAAGTTCGTTTCGGTCGCGTGAGTGTCAAACCGCCCGTGGAGCAAACTACCAGCGACGCTGCCATTTAGCCCGAAACCATTCGCCCATTTCCAGACGGACGAGGCACCCATACGGAGACCAAACGCGTGGGTCGACTGATCCTGCTGCAAGTGGCCTTGAAGAAAGTCACGGCCGTCGTAGTCAAAAGCGAGTGACTGGTTTATGTCAACCCAGCGGAAGCCGCCGAAGGTGTCGAAGCTACCAAAGCGATTGGACGAAATCGTCCGTGTTGCCATCAAATCGACGTAGCGGAACTCAAGGGCACCTTGAGCGGTCGCGCTGTCGGCTTCCTGATTGCTGTCCGGATGCACGCGCGTCGCAAACAACTGCCCAGCGCCTTGCGGGCGCTGCACGCTATCGAAGCCGCTGAAGTCAATCGACGTCCCTTGTACGCCGACGCCCCAACCTGTTTTCGTGCGGTACATTAAGCCAGCGCGAATCCCCACGTCATCGGCATAGTCCATTCTCTGCACCGCACCGGTGCCAATCGCCAACGCGTTACCGTAATCCAGCGCCGCATAGTCCAGACCACGAATACGTGGCTTGTAATGCAGAAGATCAACGTGTGTCTGCCACCCCGGTTCGACCAATCGCGTGCAGATCGATGGCAAGTTGACCGCAGGCGACTCGTCGACAACCGTCAACGCGGAAGCGGGTACAACAGGAGCCAAGTCATCCGACCAAGTCACGGCCGGCGGACTCGCCACCACCATCAGCGACGACGCGCAGATAACACTCACCACAATCAATTGTAGTGCTTTGCCAGGAAGGAAAACCATCCGTGTCACCTCTTACGTTGCGCCGATCGCCACTGTGTATGGCTTGGACGTGGCTTCGTTCAGACGACGCTATCGCAGTCACTGCTGGCGCGCGGTCCAATTATGAGTAGTTCTGGAGGTTAGTCTCGACGATGCGGCAATTACTTCGTCATAGAAAATGCACCACAGTTGGCACCGCAATCAGTGACAGCAACCTTATGAACCGAAATCCAAACCTAGTCTTCCCAGTCTACGTATCATCTGTGAAGGTGAGCTCTCGTCAGTGTTAGTCGACCGGCCTGTCTGTGCACGGCAACGCGTTAGCATCGGTTAGCGCCGGCGTGCCTTCCGGCGAACCAACGCAGCGGCTTGCGACGTTCGCAAAGCGAGTTCGCCGTAACGCGTTAGTGTCGGTTCATCCCAGCGATAAGCTCGCCAATCCCGAGAACCGCAACTAACGTTTATCGGCGACCTAACTGCCGTTGACGCGCGGATGAGCGGATTAACTCAATCGGCTAACTGTGAATTCACGGACTCCAGGATGCGAATTCGCACGGTGGAGCGCAACGATGTGCCGCGATCGCACGTAAATTGTTTCGCTTCGCACGCATGTGTGTCTTAGAATGAGCTACGCCAAAGCTTGCTTTGGTAACTGCGGCTTGAGAATGGGCTGAGGCACACCAGTTGCACGTAGCATCCGCCTGCGAATTGGTGCAGACACCGTTTACTACAAGCACACGAAAGGGCGATGGCACGCCCGTCGCATGATGAAATGACTCACGACACTGCCGGCGCCCCTCGAGAGAACCTGCCGCCGCCCGATCAAGAGATGCAGGCGCTGTTGCATTTTCTTTCCCAACAGCAGGCCTCCGACCTTCATCTGAAATCCGGGTTCGCGCCAATCGTGCGTATCGGCGGACATTTGCGGCGCATTCAGGGGCCACCGCTGCCCGAGAACGACTATATCGAACAAATGCTGATGCCGATGGTGCCGCCAGGTCGTGGCCAGGAACTCGAGCGTACCGGCGGCGTCGATTTCTCAGTACGAATTGATACGGGCGATCGATTCCGGATTAACCTGTTCCGCGCTTCCGGGCACACGCACGCGGCGATTCGTCGTGTCCAAAGCAAGATTCCGAGTTTCGAAAGCCTACAATTGCCGGACGTTTATCGACAGACAATCGAACATACGTATGAAGGACTCATTATCGTCAGCGGCGTGACGGGCAGTGGCAAGAGTTCAACGCTAGCCGCGATGCTCGGTTGGATCAATGAACATCGTTCGATGCACGTGATCACAATTGAAGACCCGATCGAATTCGTCTTCACGCCCAACAAG
>JAGQPK010001549.1 GCA_020426755.1 Planctomycetales bacterium | reverse complement strand
CACGTCTCCGTGCTCACGTTTTCGCAATTCGCTCAATACTTGATCCAACCCCAATCCGTGAATGAATTGCATTGTGTAATAGTGGACGCCGTCATGATGTCCGACCGAGTGTACCGGAACGATGTTGGAGTGATGTAGCTGGCCAACGGCACGTGCTTCGCGTTGAAAACGCTCCACGCGACTGGAATCCATCAAGGATTGCCTGGGCAAAATCTTCAGTGCGACACGACGTCCGAGCGAGGCCTGTTCGGCTTCGTAAACGATTCCCATGCCACCACGTCCGATCTCGCGAAGGATACGGAAATCGCCGAGTTTTTCGGGAAGAATCTGTTTCGTTTGATCAATCCCTTCGCTGGCCGGTTGTCCTGCTGCTTCAACGGTCACCATCGCCGGTAACATCGTGGCAAGACGTTCGGCAATTTCGGGATACCGCCGTAGGTACTCGTCGATTGACGGATTTTTCCCACCGCGCAATTCCTGCAAGAACCGGTCGGAGATCTGACCGATTCGCACGTCCTGGTCCGCAGACAGTTCGTTTGCCG
>JAGQPK010001548.1 GCA_020426755.1 Planctomycetales bacterium | reverse complement strand
AAACCGCGGCTAACGCCTTTCGGCGAACCCTACTATAAGCTTTGACAGTGCACTAGTGCTGCGTTGCAGCTTAATGTTGGGATTCGCCGAAAAGCGCTAGCCGCGGTTTTCGACGCTTCAAACTGACGCTTGCGCGTTATCACGAACAAGGCCCTATCCCCATTTTTGGCTGTAACGCTGCACTAGAGTTTGGCGATCAACGCCACTCGGCCGGATTCGATGCTCTTCACTGCTTCCAACCGACGCGAAAAGCGATAGCTGCGCGATCGCACTCCAAAGACAAGTGCGTCGAATCAGACGCAGCATTCCTAGCCACTAGCTCCTAGCAGCTAGCCCCTAGAAATTGGCAAAGCCCTCATTCATTTCGCATCAATCTTTTCGAAAGTTGAGGTCGTTAACCCTCTGTTTCAACTGGGCAAAGCCCTCATTCATTTCGCATCACGAGATGATCTACGGCCCTTGCCGTGAGAGTTTCAACTGGGCAAAGCCCTCATTCATTTCGCATCTCTCCAGCAGGGGGTGCGATGATTTCAATGTGTATCA
>JAGQPK010001547.1 GCA_020426755.1 Planctomycetales bacterium | reverse complement strand
GCATGGTGAACAATCTGACGGTGATGATCACTGCCGTCGTCCTGTCGATCGGCATCATGGTCACGTTCGCGTCGAAAATCGGCGAGTTCGTCCACCGTCATCCAACCCTGAAGATGCTGGCCCTGAGTTTTCTCATTCTAATCGGCGTGATGTTAGTCGCCGAAGGCGCCGGCACCCATGTGAACAAGGGTTACATCTACTTCGCGATGGTCTTCGCTCTACTTGTCGAAGCGCTCAACATGCGCATGCGCCGCCGCATGCCGAAACTCGATCCGATCCATCTGGTCGAATCGAAGCAAGTGTGAGCAGCGAGTTGAATATCGAATATCGAATATCGAAGCAGTTCGCCGAAAGGCGCCAGTCGCGCTTCTTACTGACGGAGACTCAGCGCCAGGACGGAACCGACGCTAACGCGTTGCGGCGAACTACTTCAACATTCGATATTCAAGATTCAGAATTCAAGATTTCCCGTCTGCTAGCGTTACCGGCAAATCGCCATAGGCTGAAATCGCCATCATTGCTAGGATAGAGGGACCAACGGCG
>JAGQPK010001546.1 GCA_020426755.1 Planctomycetales bacterium | reverse complement strand
GGCTGGGGCGGAGAAGACAACGAATTTCTGGATCGTGCCAGAACGCTCAATCATTGCGAAGGAGCGTTCCTGCCTGTCCTTCATTTGTGGCACCCCGAAGCCCCAAATCGAAGTGGAGACCGGAATGCCAACCGACTTACACAGATCATGGATCGTTCGCCTCACGAACGAATCCAACAACTCACGTCTCGCCCCTTCGGCCAACTCACGCCTCAGGTCACGTGGAAACCCGCCTAGCCACTAGCCACTAGCCACTAGCCACTAGCCACTCGCCACTCGCAACTCGCAACTTGTCCCAGTGCCCTCACTCAAACTCACCGCTGGAAAAGTCTGGGAAGCCTGGAAGGCCTACCCCGCAGCTCGTCGTGAACTAGCGGCGATGCCTTCGGGAAAGCCGATCTTCATTGGAGGAACACATCGCAGCGGGACAACATGGTTTGCCAAAATGTTGGCTGTTCCGGGACTGTGGTACATCCACGAACCATTCAATCCCAACAAGCACATCTGGAGTGAATCCTTCAGCTACGCTAAACCGAATCTGAAA
>JAGQPK010001545.1 GCA_020426755.1 Planctomycetales bacterium | reverse complement strand
GCGAGGGGCGTCTCGGCGAGCGAAAGGTGCAGCTCGCCCTCCGGGGTGACCAGCGAATGCAGCTGAAGCTGGGTGCGGGGCAGTGTGTTACTCATGGGTGCCTCTCTTTCGCGGCGCGCGGGGCGCCAGCGCCCGATGTCGGGTTCGTCGTTGAATGCCGGTTGCTGTGGCATCCAAACTACGCGACCTGCGCGCGGGTCGGCTCAAACCGCGATATTTGCTCGTGCTCGTGCTCGTGCTCGTGCTCGTGCTCGTGCTCGTGCTCGTGGTCAGCCTGTCGGCGGGGCCACGGGCACCTCGATGATGCGCTCGGGCCCGATCACCGCGGTGATGGATCCCGCGGATGCTGCGGCGATCTCGTCGTGCAGCGCGCCGAGTGCGGCCGAGGGCACCCACAATTCGAGCGTTGCGACCGCGCCGTAGTCAGGCTCACCGACGACGGCATCGTTGCGCCCGGCCCAATCGCGCAGCAGGTTGTCGAAGCGGCCGGCGTCGGCGTGTGGCACATCGAGGGTCACCTGGGTGAGCGAGGCGCGTCGCAGTA
>JAGQPK010001544.1 GCA_020426755.1 Planctomycetales bacterium | reverse complement strand
ACTGCTGAGCTGGATCAGACTGATCGTAATCCACCGTCCCAAACCAGAACTGAGCCTTCCCCTGCGACCCGCCGAATGTGCTTAGGTAGCTTAAGCGAACCTGATCTTCGATAACGTATGGCATAAACGTTTCGTTATAGACGTCTGCATAGTTGTGCATAGCAAGCACCAATTGCTTGAGTCGATTGCGGCATTGTGTGCGACGAGCTGCTTCGCGGGCCTGTTGTATTGCTGGCAGAAGCAAAGCCACCAGAATTGCGATGATGGCAATCACCACCAGCAATTCAATCAATGTGAATCCCGGCAATGTAAATCCCGGCAATGTCGATCCGGGGCGGCGAGTGCGACGAGGTGGTAGCTCTAGTTTCACGATTTGTGACACAGCAGGAACCTTATTGAATTGGCGTTTAACGAATCGCGCAATTGAGTCATCGGTTCAGCAGGCAGGCAGACCTATTCGTGACGAATGTTGAACACGGTCTTTAAGCAGAATGCCATCCAGAATGCTGTGACGATAACCCCTTTTCGCGAAGGTGATATCAGCAGC
>JAGQPK010001543.1 GCA_020426755.1 Planctomycetales bacterium | reverse complement strand
TAGGCCGGCGTAAACGTTCTTCAAACAGTTCTTGGATGTCACTTGGCGCAATGGTGCCGTCAGAATCCATGGTCGTGGTGCTCATGGCAAAGATCTTTTCGCAATTTTCAGCGACGTCTTGCCAGTTTTCATCGATGGCGTCGCTGCTTCCTGGCGTAGGAGTGGCAACGGAATTGCTACGAGCGATCACGTGGAATCGACCATTGGCGGCCAAGTAACCCAATTCTACTCGATAGCCATTGGGTGGATTCGAAACGTCGATGTACCAGTTGTTGACGCCGCCATGAATTTCTATGTCTCGAAGATGGCTTTCCACTGCCATGTTGGCCACATCGGTCGCTACCTGAAAAATGCGCAGGATCGGCTTGGCAGTGTGCCATTGTTCGGCCATAGCAGCACGTGCTCGTCGAATACTGCGGTCGGTCAATTCCCAATGAGCGTGTAGCCAATATGCGTCTCGCACCAACAGCACCAATCGGTCTCGCCCAGTCTTTGTCGAATTCGGTTGGGCGGGAGACGTCTTGGACAGATCCTTAAGTTGTTCTCG
>JAGQPK010001542.1 GCA_020426755.1 Planctomycetales bacterium | reverse complement strand
CATTCGACAGCGAAGCGCGCAACGCTGCGCGGCGGCAAGCTTCCGCATCTTGGCGGCCTCCAGGCAGGAACGAGGCGGTAGGGGCCGACCCGGTGGCGGGTTGGCGGTCTCATTTTGGCACAGGCGGACGACCGCCGCAACGCTGTAACACGGGTTTGGAACACGTGTTCGCCGATAGACGCGGGCCGCGGTTCTGGCAGCGCATCGTCACTCAGCGCCAGGACAAACCGACGCTAACGCGTTGCGGCGAACTACCTCGCGTGCGGCTGACTCGCACGAAAAGCGATAGCTGCGCGATCACACTGCCAAGCTATTCGCCTTGGACCGTGATTACGAGCTCGCGGCGGCGGGGGCGCACGTCGCATTCCAAGTGGAAGATCTGCTGCCACGTGCCCAGCACCAAACGGTGTTCGGCGATGGGGACCGTCAACTCCGGGCCCAGCCACGTGGCCTGTAGGTGCCCGTGAGCGTTGCCATCGTGCCAAGTTTGCTCGTGGCCGTAGCTCCGGTCGGGCGGGATCAGGCGATCCAGCAGTTCCGGTAGGTCT
>JAGQPK010001541.1 GCA_020426755.1 Planctomycetales bacterium | reverse complement strand
ATTGGTCGACGTTCACTTTGAGAAACATCGCGGTTGTTAGGGCGGATTGTCGGGATATTTGCGCTAGGCAAAACGATGGCTGCGTGAGCTCGACTTTGGAGTGCGATCGCGCAGCTATCGCTTTCCGCGGAGCGCAGCCCTGGCCAGCGAGTTGGACTCCGGCCAATCCGGACGAGGGCAATCGCAATTGAAGCTGTGCGTGGCAGGTTTCACCGAACACCATGTTCCAAAGCGGCAGCTGCGCGGCCGCACTCCAAAAGCTACCAGCGAGCCCCATCCCATTCCCGTTGGAACTGCGCTAGAAAATCACGCATAAACTGTTCACGTTCGCCGGCCAGTCGTTGAGCTACTGCGGTGTTCATCAACGCACGTAGCTTGAACAGTTTGTCGTGGAAGTGTGCCAGCGAGCAGGTTGCGTCATTCGGTACGTAAAATTCGCGTCCACGCATGGCGCCAAATTCAATTGTTCGTACGATGCCGATTGCCCCTAACGCATCCAAACGATCGGCGTCTTGCACGACTTGTCCTTCGAGTGACAATGGCTGGGCG
>JAGQPK010001540.1 GCA_020426755.1 Planctomycetales bacterium | reverse complement strand
GATAACGGTTGCTGCATGGTAGTGAGCGAGGTAATACTGCCCGGTTGATAGTTGGGAATCTTGGCTCCCACCTCGATGTACTCAAAGGGCTGACAATCGTTTCGCTGCGCGGTGGCGGGCGGTAGGACGAACGCTTCGCGCGTAGGAAACCTTTCAACCCCGTCAAGATCGCTACCGCATGCCCAACGAATGCCCCGTTCGACCAAATTCTGGAAACCGGGATGACGCCAAGTCCGCTGATCGTGTCCCCACGCGGTATAGAACACGCGCCCTTGTCCGTGCTGCCTGACCCAGCTCCAGGGCTCACGTTGCCGCCCCTCGGCTTGAATACCTTGGACGCGATATTCGACGACGCTCCGATCGTCATTGTGCCGATGATGGACATATGTCTCATCCCAACTGGAAAATCCACCGTATCCAGCGATCAGCGGGTGCGCATCTCCCACCTCAGTCCGAAATGTTTGCGCCTCGTGCGTTTTGAATTGGGCACCTACCAGTTCGATAAATTTGGCCGAATTAGCGAAACAAGCCGTAGCGCAGTGCAGGGCAA
>JAGQPK010000153.1 GCA_020426755.1 Planctomycetales bacterium | reverse complement strand
GATATTCGACATTCAAAATTCGATATTCGATATCCTCAATCCAACACTCGTCTTGACCCCGCCTCCCCACGCCCCTACCCTCCGCGCGGACCTTGGGCGCTGCTCTGCAATCGGCGTCCTCAGTTGCTAGATCGAATGGGGTTCGCGGTAGGAAATCAAAACGCGTGTCGTGCCGCCAAGTTTCTCTGTCGGGTCACTTATTACTCGGCGATGGTTGCTGCGCGCGAACGGCGCTGATTCTGGCCGCGTTATTTTGCTCGTCCGGCTGTATGAGTTTGCGGCGGCATGGGCCAGTATCTCAAGACGTGATGATTGCGCGACAGTTGTCGCAGCAAGGCATGGATGCGATCCACCGGGGTCGTTACGAAGATGCCGAGCAGAAGTTCGCGTCGGCACTTGAACACTGTCCCAGCCAAGTTCATTCGCGCTATCAGTTGGCGAACTGTCTGTGGAAACGTGGGGCGCAACACGAAGCAATTGAACAACTCGAAGCCGCTGTCAAGTTGATGGGCAGCGAAGACGTTGAGATGTTGGTCGAGCTCGGTTACATGCATGCGAATGTGGGGCGGCTCGATCTCGCGTTGCAACGTGCTGAATCGGCAGTTGCCATGGCTCCCGAATGTCCCGAAGCGTGGCAGTTGTATGGCGACGTGCAACGCGAGGTGGGCCAGTGGCAGTCGGCCTTGGCCAGCTATCAGCGGGCCTTGTCCTACGACCGTGACAACATCGAGGCGCTGCTGGCCTGCGCGCATGTTTACGAAAAACTACAACGGCCGGCGCGCACGCTATCGACGGTCAATCACCTCGAGGCCATGATCCCCACTCAGCATCGTCCCGAGGAGATGTTGACGATGAAATCAGAAGCGTTGGTCAAATTACAGCGGTATGACGAGGTCCTATCGTACTGGGCGAACGTGTCACAGGACCGTGACCTATCGACTGATGCCTTGGCACAGATGGCAAGCGCTCAAGCGGCCGCCGGTGACGAGGTAGCCGCTCAAGAGACAATCCGGCTGGCGTTACGCGCTGCCCCACCCGCCGAACAGGCACATCTGCGACGCCTGATGAATCGCTTGGCCAATCGGTCCGACCAGCCTCGTTCGTCGCAAGTGCGCTGACCACGCAGGACTCGAGTGAATTTGGATCATTCCCGCGTATCCGGCTTTTGACGCTCGGTGCGGCATGTTCTAACTTTCATCGAGCCATCTGACAGCTTAAGCCGGCACAGTCCTCAGCGGCGTTGCTTTCCGTCAACGCTAACCTTTTTACTCGGAGTCACCTCAACCATGTCCGAAACCCTGGCGACAGCCCCCAACGCGTTTGTCGATCGTCGCATCCCTACCACGGGTCAAGCTCCGATCATCGAACGTCGACAGTTCTCCAATAGCCACGATGATCTGTCGCCAGACGTCCGCGAACTGGCCAAGGCCATTGACGAATACAAGCTCCGTCACCGCCGCCGATTCATCTCGTATGAAGAGATGTATAACGTGATTCGCGAACTGGGCTACCACAAAGACTAGCAGCTTGCCAGTTCATTGGCGGTTTTGCTGCGGCATTTCGTACACCGCAGTAATGAGCTCGCCGCAGTATTTAGTTCGCCGCAAGGCGTTAGCCGCGATTTGTACCGGTCCAGTTTACGAGACAGGTCAAACCGACGCTAACGCGTTGCGGCGAACTTTTTTTGCGCGCCGGCGCTACTACGCTGAACGACTAGTGACCGACGCTTCAATCACCGAGTCCACCAGTCGGTCGCTCTGCAGCAGCCCAATTGTATGACCAGACGCATTGACGACGCGCGCCCATACAGTTGATTCCGCTTGCATTGTAGTCAGCGCCGAGATGGGCGACACGTTGTCGCCAATTGCCAGCAGCTCGCGATACTCCGTTAGCTGCTCCGCGGACGAACGCCGCAGGTCGAGCACACGTACATAGCCCAATACTCGCCGTCCATTCGACTCGATAACAAGCAAGCGCGACACTTGATTGCGCCGTGCGATTCGTCGCACCTCTTCGGTTGGCATGCCGATGCGGACGCTAGGAACGCGTGCCATCGGCACCATGAAACGACTCAACGGTTCGTCGACCAACGTCAACATACCCTGAGCGACTTGCCGCTGGAGCGGCCTCAACAAGCCAACTTCATGCCCTTCGTCGAAGACGCGTTGCAGTTCCTGGCGGGCCAAAGAGAGCCGCAATTGCTCCGGCGATTCGCCCACCAGGTAGCGCAGCGCTCGCCCCAGCAACCACAACACCGCTGACACGGGCAGGAACAACAACGAGAAGCCGAGAAACACGGGCCCGGAAAAACGGAGCAATCGATTCGGCGCCTGATAGAACAAATTCTTCGGCAACAGTTCGCCGTAGACAAACACAATGGGCGAGAATAGCAGCGGCGCGACGGATTGAAAGAACGCGCGATAACTGGGGCCCAGCGACGATGCGCCCAAAACCATGGCCAGCGAGGTGACATAGTTCGCCAGGTTGTTGCCAATCAGCGTGGTCGCGACAAACAGCGCGGGATTATTAGCCAGCCAGATCAAACCGTGCGCGAACCGATCACCCTGAATGGCATCGAGTCGCAACCGGACGCGTGTCGCGCGATAGAAGCCAGTTTCGCAACCACTGAAGAAAGCACTCAACGCCATACCAATGAGGAACAGGATGATCGCGACGATCATGTCGTGTCCTCCGGTACCTCGCGCAACTGAATCTGAATCAACGCCGGCTCGTCGCGCGGTGTTTCCATAATCTCCAAGAGCAGCGGCCCCCAAGCAATCTTGTCGCCAGGTTGGGGCAGTCGTTGCAGACATTCCTGCACGGCTCCGGCCAACGTGACGCTGGGCGTCTCCGGCAATTCAATATTAAAGTGTTGTTCCAGCGCACGCAGATTACTCATGCCGGTCGCTTGCCACAGGCCGTCCCCCAACGACATCACGGGTTCTCGTTTCAGCAACCGTTCGCTCCGACTGGCAGCGGCACGAAAGATCATGTCGAGCAGATCCGAGCGCATCACCGCGCCTATCGTCTCGCCCAATTCGTTGACAACGGCTGCAGCGTTGTAGCCGCGACTTTCCATTTCTTGCAGCACATCTGCGACTTTCGCACACCATGGCGCGTACATCACGGGCGTGGCCAAGTATTCGAAGTGCCGTTCCGGGATTTCGACTAGCTGTGACAAGTCAATGGCAGCGACGATTTCATCATTGTCCAACTCCGTCACAAACACCCATTCGGATGCGGCATCCCCTTCCAGCACGTCACTCCAAGTGATCGGCGGACGCAACATCACCAACTGCGACCGAGGTCGCATGGCTTCATCGACCGTCATATCCGACAGTGCCACCAAGTTACGCAACACGTGACGTTCTTGGTCAACAAGCTGCGAATCCTGAGTCGAAAGCTCGATCGCCCGCTCAAGATCGTTCACCTGCAAATAGGGTTCGGGCTCAAACGTGGGCCAGACCAGACGTCGCGACAAGAGGTTGACCACACGTAAACCGGGCATCACGGGATCGACACAGCGTACCGCGAGACTCAACGGATAACTGACCCAAGCCGATAACTGACGGGCCTTCAACACGGCCACGCTTTTCGGCAACATTTCGCTGCAGAAAATGAGCACGATCAGGGCCCCCATCGTGAATGCCGCCGCCGCCGTCGTGCCGGCCGTCAGTTCGGCCTGCAACTTCAACCCAACGCGCGAGGCGAGCGAGAAGTAGGCGATGTTGACGAAGAGATTCCAAAACAAGACCGCCGAGAGGAGTCGGTCCGGGTCTTCCAGCAGTGCATGCGCACGGCGCTGCGAGGCAGTGCCACCGCGCATAATGGAACGATCTGTCGCGCGCAGCGAGAAGAGCGCGGCTTCGCTGGCGGAGAAGAAGGCGGACACGCCGACCAAAACCGCCATCGCGATTCCCAGCGGCATCAATTCGCTCGTCAACGCCACTCCCAGCCCCATGACTAAGGTTGCGAACTGCGGCTCGAAGCAAAGTCAAACTCCGCAACAGCCGGCACCAGCATCGCCGCGGTCGTAAATCCGTAGGCGGCGGCAGTAATCAAAAACACTCCCAGCGTGTAATCCATCAAGAAGCTCGTTATGGCATAGAACGTCGCAAAGGGCAACACGAGCGACGCCCAAAGTATCGCGCCCGATGGATTGCGAGCACCCAGCGCGACATAGAGTCCAAACCCGCCGCCTAAGATGAAGGCCAAGAAAGGTGCGAGTTGAATTTGGAACGAGCCACTGAACGAAATCATCATCACGATGCAAATCGTGATGCCTAAAAACAAGAAGAATACCGTGCCCAAGCTGACCGCGATCGCGGCACGGGAGTTGGCGTAGTTGCGCCCACAATGCAAACCGAGCATCGTGACGAACACGTCCAGCACAAAGAGGCCGCCGGACACATATACCAGGTTCTGCCAACTTAGTTGCCCGCGCGACGCCATTAGAATACAGAATGCCAGCGGCAGCAGCCACATTTCCTTCGTGACCCACGCTGTGCCCGCCAGCTTGCCCCATAAGAACTCGCCCGGAGACAAGTCAGTTACCAACAAGAGGTCGAGGCATTTGCCATCACGTTCAGTCGTGATCGTCGTAACTGCCAACGCATTGATCATCACTAAGCTGACGACAAAGAACGGGATCGCGGGCCAAGCTGCCGACGAAATGACGCGAGTCTCGCCGCGCGACGCCGCCGAGCCCTGCCCGCCGCCGCTCCAAACCACGGCGGCCGTCACCGCCAATGCTAACGCGACATACGCCAGCCGAATGCCAATCACCTTGCGGCCGTAAGCCCACGTGCACACTTCCCGCCACAACACAGGATTCTTCCAGGCGTGACGATACGCCGGTCGCTCGAACTCCGGCACCGTGGAACTCGTCCGTTCCACCGGCTGTTTCTGCTCAAGAGCTAAGTCGTGTTCGGCGCCCCAGATGCTCTCCTGACTCCGCGATACCGCAGCGGAGACCGCGCGGACCTCGCGCGACGGATTCCAGACCCTCACTCTCCAGATGCCAATCGCATTGAGCACCACGGCACTCAGTCCGGCAAAGACGATGAAACGATTGACATCATCATGCCAACCAAGTTGCCCTGCGACTTCCGCAGAGGGTCGGGCCGCAGCTAACGTGGCGCGCACCGGACTAAGCATGGTTGCCACGCGCGTTGCGTCAACACCAGCGATTCGCTCACCAATGATTCCACTCTGGATCGCTTCGCACCCTAAGAGCCATCCGACCAACACCATTGCTGTCAGCGCCAAAGTCTGAAACGTCTTTTCTCGCCAAAATGCAATCACATTGCCAAGGCTCCCGGCAGCGACCGCCGTCGCCACCGCCACCAACGTCACTCGGACGACCTGCTGCAGGGATACGCCACCGAATAATAGGAGCAGCGCGAACACGGGTACGCCTGTGGCGACCATCGTGATCACTTGCAGTAGGCTTGCGAATAGCTTGCCCAACACCAACTCACTGTTATTGAGTCGCGTAATCAGCAGCAACAAGAGGGTCTTGCGGTCCTTTTCGTGAGCGACCGCGCTGGCGGAGGCGACGGCGGAGAAGAACACGACGATTGCCAACTGCAGCGGCGCCAAGAGTTGAAAGAGGATCGCACCGAAGCGCGCCATATCACCGACGTTGGAAATGACCTGTGTGCCGGTCAAGATTAGCCAAGCTGTGCACATCACGCCAAACAACACAGCAGCATAAACGGTGCGGGCAACATACAACCGAGGCCGCCGCGGGGCCGTTGACCACTCCCGCGCAAATACAGGTCCGATAAACAAAACGCCGTCCTTCCGCAAAAACACGCCCACAACTGCCCAACGTTGGTCACTCTCGCCCGCGTCGGCCAGGCCTGCCGGCGTCTTCCGAATTGGCCCGCGTCGCTTGAATTCATCAGAGAGCTAACCCCATACGATATCTGGCTTACGAAGGTTTACCAAGTCAGGCGGCCAGTGCCAGATCTCGATTTGATTCTATTTATCTGGCAGATTACGATGATGGCTGCCAATTTGTGTCCATTGAGTTTGCCCGGCGGGTTTCCACCATGTCAACGCCCGAGCCTTCGCAGCAGCACGACGTCGCCGTCGTTTGTTCACTCTGCAAGACACGATTCTACGTCTCGTCGCAAAAAGTCGGTCGCAAAGTCAAATGTCCCGATTGTCATTCCGCCTGCTTGGTACAGGCCCCCGCCCCGCCGCCCAAGCCGCGCCCGCTACCGAGCGGCGACGAGTACCGTTTGGCGGATGACGGTTCGCCGCAGCCCCAGCCGGTCTTGGTGCGCGTCAGTTGCGGCACCTGCGGCACGTTGATGTATGCCAAGCAAGAACACGTTGGCAAGCGAATCCGCTGTCCCGACTGTCAGGCCATCTCCGTCGTGCCTCAACCGCAAGTGGCTGCGAAGCCATTTGAAGTACCCGACGTGAGCGACGTTCAGATCGACGCAGGTCCGCCGCCGCGCATTGATGAAACGCGGAAGGAAGTCGCTGACCGCTTGATGGCAGAAGCGATGCAGCATGTGCAGGAGCAAGAGCGTCAGCAGCCTACGCCGCCGAAACACCCGATGATTGAGAGCATTTACTCATTCCCATTCTACCCGAGTGTGATCTCAACTTGGGTGGTGCTGGGGATCGGCGCGGCGGTCGAGTTTCAGATTCTCGACGTTGTGCTGAATCTGATCGCCGGCGGCGGCTACGCAATGATCCTGGTGGCCTTTGTTATCCCGGTACTGGCCGTTTTCACTGGATTCTTATTTAGCCTGGCGGCGCCCAAGTACCTGGACATTATTGAGTTCACCTCGGAAGGTTATGACAAGCCACCCTACTGGCCCGCTCACGACTTTGGCACGCGAGCTCGGGCCGCGATTCTTTGGGTCAATGCGCTGGCCATGGCCAGCGCACCCGGCATGATCATCGTGTCTCCGTTCAAGAACTACGGAGTACCGGTCTGGCTCGGTTTCATCTCAACACTATTCCTGCTGGCTCCCATCGTGCTTTCGATGTTGGAACGAGATTCAGCCTTTGTCCCGTATTCACCATTTGTCTTCCAAGGACTACGCCGACATCAACGTACTTGGCTGATATCCACCCTTCATTTCGTTGTGCTTGGCATCGCGCTCGCCGCGATTGGGTTTCTCGCGATGCAAGTCACGCGGCAGTTCGAGCGGCCTTGGATGACCCGACTGATCGAAATCTTTGCGATCAGTATTGCGCTTGTGATTGCCAGCCGAGTGATCGGGCGTTTGGCCTACGTCATCGCGATTGAAGATGAATCGGAAGCGGACGACGAAGACGAGTCCAGAGAAGACGACGACGCTCCTCCAACAACCGTCGGCGGAGAAATCCCAGATTCGGTCGGTTGGCGTTAGACAAACAGCCACCGTCCGACTTCGCCGTTGTCCAGGTCCACGTAATACATGTTGCCGTCCGGCCCTTGCGTGATCTGCACGACGTACACCGCCCCCGTTGTGAATGTCTGCACGCCCGTGACATTTCCAGCAGCGTCGAGACTCAAGTTCCGCACGATGCCCTGCCCCAAGTCATTGAAGAAAATGTCGCCTTGGAACGAACCGGGGTAAGTTGTTCCCGTGTAGACGTCGCCCAGCACGATCGCGTTGATGCCGTCACTGGCATGATTCAACGCTAACAATCCAGGCTCAGCAGTTTGGCCGCTATTGTAGAAGGCGATGGCTTCCGCCAAATCACGATAGCCGGGAGTTCGCACGTTGGTGCCGGTCGCACCCTCGTAGAAAGGCCAGCCAAAGTTTGTGCCCGCCGGCCCGGTATCGACTTCTTCCCAGGTCGTCCAACCAACATCGCCGACATAGACCTGCCCGCTATTCGGATCCACCGAAATGCGGAACGGATTGCGGAGTCCATACTGATACACCTTGGAACGATTCGCACCCGGATCGCCATTGTAAAACGGGTTGTCGGCCAAACCGTCACCCGTCAGCGGATCGATGCGGAGAATCTTGCCCGACAGATTGTCGATGTCTTGCACCCGGACCGCACGTGGGTCAGTGCGATTATACGATGCACCGTCGCCGATCGAGACCAGCAGCGCACCGTCTGGCGCGAACGCCAACGAAGCAACCGTATGCGACTCACTGTCGGACGCTACAAAGTCGCGTAGATTGGTGCCATCGGGCAAAATCCCCGCCGGTGGCTCGGTGAAGTCGGTGGTGCTGTTCGCAAACGCGTTGAAGTTATCCCAAGTACTATTCGTGCCGAGCAAAACAACTTCGCTGCCGGGCACAACCGTCGTGTAGTCAGTTGCCGCGTCCGCCGTCACTCGAATCAAACGACCCGCTCGATTCCCGTTGCGATCCGGTCCCGCCAAGGGATCACTAGCGTTCTGATACACTTCCGGCGGATCGTAGGTGAACAGCAAATACACGTATGGGTTGTTCTCGAAGTCCGGATGAACGGCGATTCCTAGCAACCCGCGATCGCGTGTGTCATTAACCTGAGCACTGATGTCGACGAACGGCGTGCCACTCAATTGACCGTTACGCGCAACGCGCACGACGCCCGACTTGAGCGCAATGTACATATTGTTTCCGTCGGGTGACCAATCAATGGCAGTTGGTTGCACGAGCCCATTCAGGACGACTTCGTCAAACAAGTTGGTGCCGGGCGCGGGCGGATCAGTCTGTGGCGGAACCGATGTATCAAATTGCCAGTTGAGAATCTCGTGAGTGTTGGCGAGGCCGCCCGTGGCGCCGGTGAATCCCAGGTACGCCTGCGATCCAACCAGCGACGCCAGATCGACGGTCGTCGATATCAGCGGCGTCGTCGGCTTTGTTGTTGACGAGTCCAGAAAGACCGATAGGAGGTTCGTGTTGCCGTTATAGTCGATCCAGGCCTTGAGCGATTGTCCACTATTCAGATCAAGCGTCGTCGTCTTTGTCTGGAGCGCCGGCGACAGCAGACCATTCGCCAATACCGCAACGTGGTTATTGTTTACGTCGCCAGCATTCTGGTACGTGTCGAATTTAACTGCCAAGCTATTGTCAATACCAGCATAACCGAGTGACCCGCCACTCGACGTCGAGATCGCATCCGCGCCGGCAGCCGCGTTCTGCAGCACAAACGTGAAACCATCCGCCCCACCGGTACCGCCGCCGATCGTGAACTGAAACTCGGTTTGGAACGAAGTGATCGCATCGACAACCAATGGAGCCGTAAAGAATGCGCTACCGATTTGGCTCGTCGTCGCAGGCGTGAGTCGCAGCCGCCCCCCGGTGATGCTCGCGCTGCCGTTCAGATTCAGGTCCGTACTATTCGTGAAGCTGGTGAAGTCGGGCAGTAGCGTATCGTCATCGACAATCGTAATTGTCGCGGTGCGAGGCGCCCCGAGTGACGCGCCGCCGTTCACGTTGTCGATCGCAAATCCGAAAGTCTCGTTGCCTTCCTGAATCGAGTCGTCGAGTATCTGCAGCACCAGCGTCTGTTCGGTTTC
>JAGQPK010001539.1 GCA_020426755.1 Planctomycetales bacterium | reverse complement strand
TCGAGCCAGCCGAGCAGCTGGGGCGGAGCGTCGATCCGCACGAGGGCCGCTCCTACGCGGTCACGCCACCGTTCACGCGCCTCTGCGGGGTCCGGCAGGGCGCCTCCTGCCACGAGCTGCGCCAGCGTCACGCCGAGGGCGTAGAGGTCCAGATCCGGCGAGGGCGGGCGGGCGGCGAAGTCGGGCGGCACATACCCGATGGTTCCAGCGCGACCTCCCGTCGCTTGCGCGGAGGAAGCCCACGCCCCGAAGTCGCTCAACGCTGCCACGACGCCGCGGCGGTCGTCCATCAGCAGCACGTTCGACGGCTTGATGTCGCTGTGGACGAGCCCGCGCGCACCCACGTGCGCCAGTCCGTCGAGCAGGTCGTGGGCGCAGGCCGACACCAGCGGCCACCTCGCGCTGCCCAACACGTCGAGAAGCGAGCACTGCGCGAGCTCCATGGCCAGGCACATGCGACCGGCCAGGTCGGCCGTCCCGGGGGTCGTCGCAGGGCCGAGTCGGCCGACATCGAGCACACCGACGACGTTCGGGTGGTGCAGGCGTGCGAG
>JAGQPK010001538.1 GCA_020426755.1 Planctomycetales bacterium | reverse complement strand
AGTTCATCCGCTCGCCGTCATGCCACCACCAATTCCATCCGCGAGCGACTGGAAGCCGAGGCGAGCCACCAGCTGGCGGACATCGTGCGTGATGCCTTCCAGGCGGTCTCGGAACAAGGTGACCCTAGCGCAACGAAGCGCGAATCGATCGCAGCGATCTGCGAACATCTGGTGCGGAAGACGTCGCTCCAGCGTTAGTGCTTCCCCTCGCTCAATTCATCAAAACTCCTTGCCATCTCAGCGCGATTCATCCCGAGACTGCGGAACCGAACTCGTCTTCAAGCGACTTCCCTCCTTTGTCTTTAACGATCTTTTTGAATACGATCTTTGGCGCAAGGCCACGTTGGGTCAGATCCCCTGGGAAATCGATGACTTGCGTTCTTGCCCGGCTCGAAAATACGACACAAACGCCACGCATCGCGTCAAAAACACGACGCAAGCGCCACGTGATCGTCGCCATTTTTACGTCACTAGCGCCACGTCGTGAATCGGGGCAAGTCTTGTCCCACATGTGACGCCCCCATGTCGCACATGGGGTACGAAAAAATCGT
>JAGQPK010001537.1 GCA_020426755.1 Planctomycetales bacterium | reverse complement strand
CGCGTCCCGGGCAAGCACGAGATCGATCGGCTGGCCGACCGGCGTCCTGAATGGTACGCTCCGCTGGCGGCACCGCATGAATTGAGGTCGCCCGGACGCTGAATCGCGGTCGCGCGTGAACGATGCTTCGCGAGCTAAGGATTGGACGATGGCAGATCGAGTCTTCGCAGTTGCCGCTCATCCCGATGACATTGAATTCGTGATGTCGGGCACCATGATACTGCTAGCCGATGCGGGCTACGAACTGCACTACATGAACATCGCCAACGGCTGCTGTGGCTCGAACGAGACAGATGCCGAGACGACTGCAAGGATTCGCCGCGAAGAAGCTTGTCGCGCAGCGGACTCGATCGGCGCAGCATTCCACGAGAGCATCACGAATGACCTGGAGATCTTCTACGATCAACCAACGCTAGCCAAAATGACCTCGATCATCCGCCGCGTGGCGCCGCGAATCCTGCTAGTGCACTCCCCACAGGACTACATGGAAGATCATATGAATGCCTGCCGACTCGCAGTCACGGCGGCGTTCGCCCGGGGCATGCCAAATTT
>JAGQPK010001536.1 GCA_020426755.1 Planctomycetales bacterium | reverse complement strand
CTTGAAGTCGCGGACTTCGGCGTAAGCCACAGACAGCGTATCCAAGAACTGAGGCTCTTTGTGTTGAGTAAGCTCGCAGGCGTGGCGTGCAAGCTTAACGGCACGGGCGCCATCTCGCAGCGCATCGTCGGGGAGCGTCGCCAGCAGCCAGGCCAAATTGTTCGCGGCTAGCGCAAAGTTCGGCTGCAATTCCAGAGTCTTCTCGTAACTGGCGATCGCCCGATTCGATTCGCGCAGCTTGCCATAGGTCGTTGCCAGGCGAAAATGAATCATGGCATCGTTCGGACGGCCGACTCGCATTCGTTCGAGCCATTTCGCTGCCAAATCGTATTTTTCCTGTCGCAGTAGATTCAGCGCCAGGCCTTGCTGTGATTCGAGATTCTCACGGTTGATCTTGCACGCGGCTAACCATACGTGTTGCGCTTCGGCAAACATGTCTACCTTTTCCAAAGTTCGTGCATATTCGATTTGGAAACGCAGATCCTTAGGATTCAGGGTTGTCGCTTCTCGCAACGCGTCATTCGCTTCGGTCGATCGATTTTGCGAATTGAG
>JAGQPK010001535.1 GCA_020426755.1 Planctomycetales bacterium | reverse complement strand
ATTGATCGCCTCGAACAAGATGCCCAACAGGGCGGCGATCAGAGCAGCCCACGCAGCGCTTACAGGCAGATTGCTAATTCCTTCGGTTAGCAATTCGGCAACTGCCTTCCAGATCTGCGCGGCTGGCATGGGATACGTATCGCTGGCCAAATTGTTGATGTTGTTCTTCAGGAAGGCGAAATAGAACACGGGGACGGCAGCTAGGGCTCCCGCCACGATGCCCAAGACGTGACCGATCGCCTGGTGCCGCGGTTTGCCTCCCAGCATATAACCCGGCTTGATGTCCATCAGCAGATTCGAGGCATGACCGGCCACTTCGCCCGTAATCCCTGCCGTCATCAGGTTGGTCTTGATATTTCCCGGGGCGAGGACTCCGAAGGTCAATTGGGTCAACTTGCCGAGTGCACCCGTCGGCGTGATAGCGGTCAAGGCCGTCGAATTGGCGGCGATCAGCGTGAACACGAACACCAAGGGCACGGCAATGGCACCCATCACCGGCGGGACATCAAAGAACCGCCAAGCCAGGTACACCGTGATTGCTCCGACAATCGGGA
>JAGQPK010001534.1 GCA_020426755.1 Planctomycetales bacterium | reverse complement strand
TGCCGACGAACGCCTGCACAAGGTTCTACACCTGCACAGGCCGTGGCGCGGAATTGCGACCCAAAGAAGGTGACTGCTGCGTCTTCTGCTCATATGGATCGGTGCCTTGCCCGCCGATTCAGGCCGGAGAGAAGTGCTGCTAACCGTCGCTCGCCGCTCGTCGTCGAGCCATCAACGCATTGCGGCGAGGTTCGGCCTACCCGTCCAGATATCCCGTCCCTGAGTGCTGCACCAGCGCCGGCAATGCCAAGGGCCGAGCGAAACTGGCTTCGCTCGGCCCTGATGGAATTGCGGAGCGGGTGATGGGATTCGAACCCACGACATTTTGCTTGGGAAGCAAACACTCTGCCAACTGAGTTACACCCGCGAGGATCGCTCAGGGCTGCATTTTACTCCCGCCCGAATAGTGTGTCGAGCGCCGGAAACGCACCAAGTGACCGCTCGATGAGTGCGTACGCAACTGCCCGATTGAGATTGACGTTGCCGGCGTTTCTCCCGTATACTCCGCATCCGTGTCGACCGCGGGGGCGTAGCTCAGCTGGGAGAGCGCTACAA
>JAGQPK010001533.1 GCA_020426755.1 Planctomycetales bacterium | reverse complement strand
TACCACGCGTCGGAATTACGGCAAGCGTAATTCCGCGTCCCGTAATTTTCGCCACCTTCGGCTGCCGCACCCACTTCTGCGCCGCCGCCGGCGGCCCCGCCAACCGCAAGGACGTCCGCGACCTCATCCACCGCCTCGAGGAAATCGACCACCGCCTCGGCGGCAACGGCGGCGTCAGCCTGCCGGTCGCGGTGCGGGAGGCGATGGGGTGAGGGGAAGCAGAGCGGGTTGGGGAACCACGGATGGAACGGATTTCACGGATGAGGGGATGGTAGATGGTAGATGGTAGATGGTAGATGGTAGATGGTAGATGGTAGATGGTAGATGGTAGATGGTAGATGGAGAGGTTTCCGTGATTGGGGGCTTTTGGCCCGCGGGAGTTTTGGTGCGTCTCGGGAATCTCTTGGCTTTCCGATCCGTGGGCATCCGGGTAGCGGAGTGTGTGGGTTTGAGATCGTGCCCGAACATTTCTCCCACTCATTCAGTCCCACAGGGACGCCGGCACGTAGCCACGGGGTTCACCCCGTGGAAATCGATCGGCAAACGCGAATCCAGC
>JAGQPK010001532.1 GCA_020426755.1 Planctomycetales bacterium | reverse complement strand
CTGACCATTTCCGATATCGTCGAAGATGTATTTCTGGCCGCGTTTGAGGCCTATCCCAAACGTTCGGCGCACGTAACTCTCGGTGATTGGCTCGAACAATTCATCGATCCGGCGGTCCAATCTCTCATAGCAACTTCACCCAGCGAACTCGAGAAGCTCCGCTTGGCTCGCTCTATTCAGGAATAACCGGCTACCAACGTCGTCCACGAGATAGGGAGTCTTACCATGGACCGCTTTGATCTAAGTACACTGGAACGTCTGGCTTCCGATCCGGCGTCACCCTGTGTTTCACTATACATGCCAACTCACCGTGCCGGCGCGGAGGGTGAGCAGGATTCGATTCGATTGAAGAATCTCGCAAATCAAGCGGCCGATGCCTTGGACGAACGTTGGCTACGCGAACCGACCGCACGGCGACTGGTCGATGAGATCATCGGGCTAGCCGAAGACCGTTCCTTCTGGAAACACCGCAGCGACGGCCTGGCGGTGTTCAGTTCACTCGGCATATTCGAGCCGTATCGTGTTCCCATCGCGTTCGCTCCATCGGTCTCCGTAGCA
>JAGQPK010001531.1 GCA_020426755.1 Planctomycetales bacterium | reverse complement strand
CCCGGTCTTTGGCCGCTGTCGGTGAAGTTGCCGTTGCCGTCGTTCAGCCAGACTCGACTTTCTTGGTTGAAGTTGGCCACGAAGACGTCCAGGTCACCGTCGCCGTCGACATCGCCTAGGCTAATACTGGCGGTGTTGTGGTTGCCCAGGCTCTGACCGCTATCCGAGAAGACGCCAGCGCCGTTGTTTAGCCACACTCGGTTGCCCTGATTGATGTTATTGGCGACGAAGGCGTCGAGATCACCGTCACCATCTAAATCGCCCAAGCTGACATTGAGGCTCGAGTGATTACCCAGGATCTGGCCACTATCCGTGAAGTTCCCAGACCCGTCGTTCAGCCACACTCGATTGCCCTGACCAGAGTTGGCGACAAAGGCGTCGACGTCGCCGTCGCCGTCGAGGTCGCCTAGGCTCACACCATAGCTGTTGTGGTTGCCCAGGCTCTGGCCGCTGTCGATAAAATTGCCCGAACCATCGTTCAGCCACACTTTGTTGGCCTGAAGCCGGTTAACCACGAAGGCGTCGAGGTCGCCGTCCCCGTCCAGGTCGCCCAGGCTC
>JAGQPK010001530.1 GCA_020426755.1 Planctomycetales bacterium | reverse complement strand
TCGGGCGCCATATATCGCAGCGTGCCAATGATATCGCCCGTGTGGGTAAGGTCTTCGCTTTCGTCCTTGGCAAGTCCAAAGTCGGAGACCCAGATGACTCCTTCTGTATCCAGCAACAGATTGGACGGCTTGATGTCTCGATGCAGTACGCCATGTGCATGTGCGAACTCCAACGCACGTGCTACCTGTGAACAGCCGACGGCAACGCGCCGAAAGTACTTGCCCTTGCTGCGCTGTTCAGTTGACCAGCCGGAGGTCGAACCTGGGACACCGGGTGTGGAGTCATCCTGAGACATCGTCTTGTGAGCGACTCCCGATATTGGGGCTGCGGCATCTGCGGGCGGTGACGAAGGTGTGTCGTGCGGAGAAGGTGACTTGTTGTTGTCAGTCGGATTCGTGGTGATGTCCGGGCCGTTAATCAGCGTTCGTACTGATTCTGAGATTGAGTCCGGCGGACGGACGGCGTGTTCGTCACTCTGCAGGTCGATGCGTCGCAATTCGCTCAATACCACGTCCAAATTCTGTCCACGTATGAGTTGCATCGCGTAGAAGTAGACGCC
>JAGQPK010000152.1 GCA_020426755.1 Planctomycetales bacterium | reverse complement strand
GATTTACAACGCGCAACGTGCGATAGATGTCGAACGGGTCCGAACTCACCGGAATCCGCAGTCGCTGGCTGATCACGACCTGAAAGATATCACCAGCGCGAATGTATTCCACGCATTTCCGCACCGCTGCCTCAAAGTCTTCCTGCGCAAAATTCGACGTGTAACTTAGCGGCCGCGCAGCGACGGCGCGGCGATCGAGCGAAATGTCGTGAAGGTCCAGTCCATCGCGTGGCGTGCCAACCTTCTCCACCAATTCGTTGAGTCGCGTCAGTCCCGCGGCATAGGTTGCCCGCAGGTCACTTGGCGAGTCGATCTGCACCAGCACGATCACGAGCAGGGTTTTGGTGACGTTGTCGAAAACGAGCACCGAATCGTAGAACCCAAATGCCAAGTCAGGTAGGTTGCGATCATCCTCGGGCGCGTTCGGCAGTCGCTCGGTGTAGCGCACGATGTCATACGCACCGTAGCCGATTGCGCCGCCGATGAAGGGTTCGTTCTCCAAGCCGGGCACGGGGGCGACGCGCACTTTGGCGATGCGGTCGCGCAATTCGTTCAGCGGATCCTCGGATGTGAATTGTTCGACTGCTTCGGCAGTGCGAATCGTCACTTCCTGACGTCGAGCGGAAAGTTCCAGAAAGGGATCGACCGCCAGAAAGCTGTAACGGCCGACTTTCTCACCGCCGATGACGCTTTCGAACAAGCAGGCGCTGCCGCCGGTATCAAGGCGGTGAAAGGCACTCACAGGCGTCAGCGAATCACAGAGCAGACGGCGGCACAGCGGCACCCATTGATGGTCCCGAGCCAAGCTTTCAAAGGTCGAAAAATCAGGCGAATGTGTCATGGCGACACTTTAGCAACGGCAAGGCGGATCAACAACGGCGTTTGTGCAGCATACGCGATCAACCTTGACACAAGGCGCGCGATTGCTAGAATCGCGAAGGACGTTGTAAGTCGTGTCGTGACAGACGCTTGCAACGCCGTTTCTGACGCCAGCCCTGAGCACCACCGACTCGCTCCACGCCGCATTGCGTTACAATTTGCTCAGTTGCTGTCGCCCGTCGACTGCCATTACCAACTTAGGGCCGTTTCGGATGAAGTGCCAACACTGTGAGAAACCGGCGACGTTCCACATTACGGAACTGACCGGCCCGGAATTGCTCGAGCTCCACCTGTGTGAAGATCATGCGCGACAGTATCTGACTCCCGCCGAGGCAGAACCGTCGGAGGTGTCCTCGAGCTTGACCGAGTCGCTGACGAAACAACTTAAGATCGGCCAGACGGCGGAAGAACTAGCGCGACTCGACCAACGTGTCTGCCCCGTCTGCGGGATTTCATTTTACGAATTTCGCAATGTTGGGCGGCTCGGTTGCCCACATGACTACGTTTGTTTCGACGCGGAACTTGAGCCGCTGATCGTGAATATCCACGGAGCGACTCGCCACGTCGGCAAGCAACCCAAACGTCAGTCCGGTGACTCCGACTGGCAAACCGAGCTGATTCGGCTCCGACGCGAACTGCACGAAGCGATCGAAGACGAACGGTACGAACGCGCATCGGAACTGCGAGACGAGATCAAACGCATCGAAGGACTGGTTGCATCCGGCGGCCGTCCCGAGTAAACCTTGCGAATTCGGGCCCGACCTGATGGGCCCCGTATCATCGGCTGGCGGCGACGGACTGCCGGATTGATTCCAAATCATAGGGCAATGTGTCATGGAACTGGATCGCACGCTAAACCGCTTTACTGCCCAGTGTGGCGAATGGCTGCGCGGATGCGGTCCCGAGTCCGACATTGTGATTAGCAGCC
This sequence comes from Planctomycetales bacterium, assembly GCA_020426755.1. Lineage (GTDB taxonomy): Bacteria > Planctomycetota > Planctomycetia > Pirellulales > Pirellulaceae > JAGQPK01. The sequence goes on along the minus strand of JAGQPK010000152.1, from coordinate 7,716 downwards.
GCATCCGGCTCGCCCGGAATCTCGCCGATTTCCCCTTCGTGCGTCGCTGCACCGACCACGACCGGGCCGCAGTGGAGAAGGCAATTCGCGATCGCCTCAATAACTGCGCCGAACTCAATAAGCTGCTGTTTCTCGACGTCGCCGAACTGGAGGCCGTCGATCGACAGTTCCTGGTCGAGCGACAATTGATTAGTCGCGAACTGGCTGAATCCAGCGGAGCACGCTCGGTTGGAATCGACCCGCACGAACAATTCAGCGTGATGATCAACGAAGAAGATCATCTCCGCATCCAACTGATGAAAAGTGGTCTCGACCTAGAATCCGCTTGGGATCAGGTCAATCAGATCGACGACGTGATTGAATCGCAAGTCAACTACGCCTTCCACGAACGTCTCGGTTACCTGACTGCCTGCCCGACGAACGTCGGTACCGGCATGCGAGTGAGCGTTATGCTGCACCTGCCGGCGTTGGTGATCACCCGGCAAATCGAGAAGGTGTTTAGCAGCCTCCAGAAGATCAGCCTGGCCGTTCGCGGACTCTATGGCGAAGGCTCGCAGGCCATGGGCGATTTCTATCAGATCAGCAATCAAATCACCCTGGGCCGCAGCGAAGAAGAGCTAATTCGCCAAGTCGGCGACGTGGTCCCCGTGCTGATCGATTACGAACGGCGGGCCCGCGAATACCTGATTCGGGAAAGCCAACAGGATTTGCACGATCGCGTAAGCCGTGCCTACGGGATCCTCTGCAACGCTCAAACAATTAGCAGTGAAGAGACCATGCATCTGCTGTCCAGCGTCCGCATGGGCATTAATCTTGGCCTGATTCCCGGGATCGAAATCCCCACGGTCAACCAACTCTTCATTCAAACGCAACCCGCCCACCTACAAAAGATTCGCGGCATCGAACTGGGAACCGCCGATCGCAACATCGAGCGGGCACTCTATCTGCAACGCCATCTGGCGAAGAAGCCGAGTAAGAACTCTGAGAACTGACGGTTTGGTGGTGAGCAAGCCACGGGTTCGCGGATGGTACAGATGGCGAATGAGAAACGAGTCGCGTGCAGCGCCATAGCGCGCGTAACGAAATCGCCCGTGGTGATTTGGGGTAGCTAGACGGAGCAGCCCAGTTTTTCCCTGAGCTTGGGTATGATCTGCGGCGGCACGAACGACGCGAGGCGACGATCGTCAGCCAAGGGCGTAATCTGCTTGATCAGCGAACTAGAGACGTGTGCCAAACGCTGATCCGCCATCAAAAACACCGTTTCGATTTCGGGATCGAGCTCACGATTAGCCAGCATCATCGTGAACTCGGCCGCAATATCCGTTAACGGCCGAACGCCGCGAACCATAATGCAGGCGCCGCATTCGCGCACGAAGGTAACTGCCAACCCCGTGAATGTGCGCACTTCCACGTTATCCCACGGCGCGACGACTTCGCTGACCAGCTGTACCCGTTCCTCAACGGTGAACAACGAAGCCTTCTCGACGTTGATGCCGATCCCCACGATCAAACGATCGACCAATTTGCGACTGCGTTCGATCACGTTGAGGTGCCCAAGCGTGATTGGATCAAACGAGCCCGTGTAAACAGCAATGCGCCCCGAGGAAGCCACGGTCATACACCACTCCTTCGAATAGGATAACTGCCCGGCTCGATCGCGCTCACGCTGTGGCCGCGTGAGCAGGCAGGGCCTCGAACAATCGTATCAAGTCCGAGTCATCGTTGTAGACGTGGAAACTCAAACGGATACCTCCGCCACGACAGCTCAAGACGACGCCTTGGTTCAGACAAACCTTGCGAAGTTCCTGGGGGTCGTGACCTGGCAGGGAGAACGTCAGGATCCCCGTCGCGTGCGCCAGATCGCGTCGGTAGGGAAAACGAGCCCCCCGCCCCAGCAGTTCTGCTTCCGCCCGATTGGCCAGTTCAATAACTCGGCTGGCCAATCGGTCCGAGTTTGACGCAAGCCCCGCGCGCTGCAGGAGTTCCAAACTGGCACCCAAGCCAATCGCGCCGACAGCATTGTGGCTACCGCCCTCATAGCGTGCCGCTTCGTCCCGCAGGTCGAGTTGAATCTTGTCGAAGTCGTAGCGGTGTCGCACGCTGTTCCACCCCACTCCAAGAGGGCGCAGCGTAGGCAGCAAGTCCTTCCGCACGTAGAAGATTCCGCAACCCTCGGGGCCGAGCAACCATTTGTGGCCATCTGCGGCCAGGAAGTCAACTTGCGTCGCGTGCACGTCCAGCGGGAAAACACCCAGTCCTTGAATCGCATCCAAGCACAACAGCGCTCCTTTGCGATGCACCAACTCCGCCAGTTCCCCCACATCGATGCGCCAACCGCTGGCGTAACCAACCCAACTGATCGCGACAATTCGAGTTCGCTCGTCACACGCATCGTTGATTCGGTTGAAGTCGACGAATCCGTTGACCGTATTGACCGACCGGATCGTTACGCCCCGTGATTGCAGATTGAGCCACGGGTAAAGGTTGCTGGGAAACTCGTTGTCCAGCGTCACCACGTTGTCGCCGGGGCGCCAGTCGATCCCTTCGGCGACCAGCCCTAGACCTGCCGTGGTGCTCGGAACCAAAGCGATCTCATCCGTCGTTGCTCCGATGATTTCGGCGGCACGACTGCGCGTCACTTCGACGCGACGCGACCACAGCGGCCAGGCGGTGTCCCCTTCCTCGGAGGCCTCCCGTGCCCACTCGCGAATCTGTTCAGCCGACGTTTGCGGCAGCGGCGCAACCGCTGCGTGATCCAGGTAGCACCATTTGCTGGCGACAGGCATTTGAGCGCGAAATTCTGACCACTCCAAGTCACCCACCAGTTGTTACCTCCTGTTAACACGCCTAGTAAACGCGATGCTGCAGAACGTTTAGATGATGAAGCAATTGACTGGAATCAAGCAAGCCCATCACGTCAAGAAACGCATACACTAACGCCACAAAATGCCGATAAATGCGGCGAATTCCTCGCTGAATTCACATCGCCGCTAGATCCGAAGGGATGTCATATGTTATCCTGCGACTCCTTGTTGACCGAGGTGGATTCGTGCGCCGAGCAGTCACAAGGAAGCTCGACACGATTGTAACTTCAATCTGTATTTGGCGTTTTCTGGATCTATACTGGCATAATCGGCAGCGTGACTAATGCGTTTGCCTTCGTAGTTCAGTCGGCAGCGCTGACGGTCGATCGCTGCGGACAATGCACCTTTGAGGAATGCTGAGAATGGGCAAGGGGATGACAATCGCGGGCATGGTGATCGCCGTGCTGATTTTCATACTCTTCGCGCTGGATCTTGCCGTCGGTATTCCGTTCAGCCAAGCTAGCCGAGCGATGGACATCGCGTTCGCTGTGGGCGCTGCGGGGTTGGCCTTCTTGAGTTGGTCGACATTGAAAGATTTCGACTAATCCGACGCACCGCACGACTCCGATTTCTGTCTAGCTGAGTTGAAAGCCTTGTGTGAGCGGCCGGCGGTTGCTCCTCGTCCAATCGGTAGCCGAGCTTTCTCCCGGTACCTTCTGCGGATCACCACGTGCCACCCACTCTCACGACAATCGTGTTGCTAACCCTCAGCAACGTCTTCATGACGTTCGCCTGGTATGGGCACCTGAAGAATCTCTCGTCAAAGCCATGGCTGCTGGCGGCATTAGCGAGTTGGGGGATTGCGTTCTTCGAGTACTTGCTGCAAGTACCCGCGAACCGGATCGGCCACACGACCCTCTCGCTTGGGCAACTCAAAATTCTGCAAGAAGTTATCGCGTTGACGGTTTTCGTCCCCTTCGTGTTGATCTACATGAAGGAGAAGTTAACGCTGGATTATCTCTGGGCAGCGATGTGCATCGGCGCCGCGGCGTACTTCATGTTCCGTCGCGCGTAGTTAGTTGGCCGTGACAAAGTCGCCGCAACCGACTTAGTAGCTCGCCACAACCCGTCAGAGTTCGCCGCAACGCGTTAGCGTCGGTTCGGCCCCTGCACTGACTCGACCATCGCCGAGCACCGCTTGTAGCAGGAACAATTCGCCAAGAGCCCCCGAACGAACAACGACGCCAGCTAACGACGCCGCGCTCTCGCGAACCAAGATCGCGCCTGACAGGGATCGGCACTTGTGCATTGCTACGACACGCAGTCGTCGCCACTGTGTCGTTACGCTGTCCGGCGGAGAATAGAGCGAGCTGGTTGTGCTGACGTTTCAGCGCGTACCAGCAAGTCGATGTCAGCAAGTCGGCAACTGCGCAACTTACCTTCAGATCGGAGTTGGACTGTTTGTTGGAACACACGTTCCAACTGCTGCCAACAACCCGTGCCGCTGGTTTGCATCAGCTCGAAGTCGACGACGACATGCAATGCATCGCGCCCCTGCGAGACAAGTCGTTGCTGATTGAGCAACGCACGCAGCGAGAAGGCTTGCATGAGTCGACTGGTGTGTGGCCAGAAGCAGGAGACAGGCACGCCCCATAAGCCATGGCGTAGCGACTGCGGCTGAATCGAGCGAATGCCGCTCGAGCCCGCTGCCCGCGTGGCACGCACACTGCGAAATCCGTAGCGTGCCAGCGAATGATATGGCAGCATGCCGCGCGGATCGGCAGCGATCGACTGTAGCGAAATGTCCAATTGCTGAGCTTGCGCAACGCGGTCCCGCAATTGCCCGGCGATTTGAAATGCGTCGGCAGAACGGGTCGCAGGAGTTTCATTCCACAGCAGGGCGATTTCGTGTTTGGGCGAGCTGCTTGCTAACAGCTGGGCCACTGGCGTGTCAAATCGCTCGAAGGCCCAGGTCGCAGAAACCTGATAGCGTTGCAACAGGGACGCAAGCTTTCTGGCCGTGGCGACATCGGGCGCAGCCGAGGCTCCCGCACCGCCGCCTCGCACGTCAACTCCGAATACAACCACTTGAGATAGTTTGGGCTTCGCCATGAAATGTGCATCCTTTCTGCCACCGCAGGCCGACGAATCTCCTACACCGTCAATGCTTCCATCGGGTGACGTGCGGCACGTTCTGAACCCGACACGTCACACAGGCGTGATGATTTGTTCCGGCAAAATCTAACGCACCTAACGACAACGCCGGTTCGGCAATTCCGACAAGGGACTACCGACGCGGCGGCGGAAACGGGGTAAAATGAAACGGCTCGCACCGCCGCCATTCACCTTTGCTTGGCCGCCGAGTTACCATACAACGCGACAATCGCCAGTCCCTACGATCGCCGTCGTGTACCGTCCCGCAAGTTCTCGATGCCACGGAGCTCGGCCCTATGAAAGTGACACGCCGTCAAACCCTTCAGTATCTGGCCTCCACCGCCCTCGCTTCGGCGGTACAGAGCACAATCGGATTGCGTGTCTCGGGTGCAGCGCGGCTTGATGACGCCACTCAAAATTCGATCACACGCGGCTTGAACTGGATTGCGGAAACGCAGTCCAAGTTGGGACATTGGACAGCCCAGACTTATGCTACCGCCATGACCGCCTTAGCCGGCACCGCCTTGATCGCATCCGGCTCGACGACCACGCAAGGCCCGTACGCTCGCCAAATCCGTCGCGCTGTTGACTACTTGATTGGTGTCGCTCGCCCGAACGGCTTGATCGGCGATCCGCAGCGCGACAACCGCTACACGTATGGCCACGGCTTCTCGATGCTGTTCTTGTCCCAGGTCTTGGGCGAGGAAGAGGATGACGAGCGTCGTCATGATTTGCTCGAACTGTTGACAAAAGCTGTCGAATTCAGCGGTCGAGCGCAAACCAAGTCGGGCGGTTGGGGCTACGTAAGCGCCGCCGATGGGAACGACTTCGATGAAGGCTCGACCACGATCACCCAAGTACAAGGCCTGCGGGGTTGCCGCAACGCAGGGATTCCCGTACCAGCGGACATCATCGAACGCGCCAAGCAGTACATCTACCAATGCAAGAATACCGACGGTGGCATCTCGTATAGTTCCCGAAATCGAGGTTCGTCGCGACCGGCCATCACTGCCGCAGCCCTAGCCGCCTTGTACAACGCGGGCGATTACGACAGCAAGCATGTGCCTGAAATGATGGAGTACTGCAAGAAGAATCTCTATCGGATCAGCCCTGGCGCACAACACTTCGGTCATTGGCACTACACGTACCTCTATTATTCACAGGTTGTCTATCGGCAAGGCGGCGATGATTGGGCGACCTTCCGCACTCCGCTTTACAAGCAGATTGTTAGCGAACAAAGTGCAGATGGCTCGTGGAAAGACGACATGGTCGGTCCGATCTACATTACGTCGATCAATCTGACGATCCTGCAACTCGAAAAAGCGCTGCTGCCGATCTACCAGCGGTAATCGGAGTACGTCGGATTCACGTTCGCCGGTTAGTTCGCCGCTGCGCGTTGTTAGTTCACGCAACGCCATGTTAGTTCGCCGTAACGCGTTAGCGTCGGTTCAGTCCCGGCGCTAGGTCTCCATCCACGGCGGAAACCGCGGGCTCGCGCCTTTCGGCGAACCACTTCGCGCAGATTTGAAACGCCGCACCGCCGCAACGCGTTAGCGTCCGTCCTGCGTCCCCAGTCGAATCGCATCGACGAGAGCGGGCATCGTTGCCGTTTTCGCTTCGGCAGAGACGTTCACCCCTGCTGCCTGCAGCGCGGCAGTGGTCAGCGAACTCAGGCTGGCCCAGCGCACGTGCTGACCGTAGGATCCTAGCAGTCGCACAGCCGACTGCGCAATCGCCGAACTGGTGGCGGTCACCCAGTGAATCTCTCCGCGCGACAGGCGCAGTTCGATTTCCGGATCAAGCTTCGTCACATCGCTGCTCTCATACGCGACGACTTCATCGACCTGAGCACCGGCTGTGGTGAGCGTTTCCGCGACCGTCTCGCGCCCGCGATTCGTGCGTACCCATAGACAACGCGGCTCCGTCGAAGGCAACGGCGTGGCTGCTGCGGTGGGGCTTGCCATGATCATCGACAGGATCGACTCTGCGCGAAACGTATCGCTGGGCACTGCATCTGCCGTCAAACGCCAACCCGCCAACGTCGCTGCAGTTGCGGGGCCGACGCAGACGAGCCGCACACCGGCCAAGCAGCGTACATCGGCGTGCTGCGTCATCAGGCGTTCCATAAAGAAACGCACGCCGTTGCTGCTGGTGAAGATCACGTGTGTGTACTTCGATAATTGCTCAATCGCCAGATCGACCGCTTCCCAGGATGCCGGTGCCGTCGTTTCAATCGCGGGTTGCTCGAGAACCTCCGCGCCCAAATCGCTGAGCATCAAATTCAATTCCGTCGCCTGATGACGCGATCTTGTCACGAGCACCGTCTGGCCGTGCAGCGGCAGACAAGTAAACCAATTCCAGCGTCCCAGTGATCGAGCGACCTCGCCCACGATCGCGATCACGGGCGGTGGAAACTTTGCGTACGGTGTCACACAGTCGGCCACTTCGGCCAGGGTGCACAGAATCTGTTCCTGATTGGGCCACGTACACCGGCGAATCAGCGCCACAGGAGTGTCGGGATCTTTGCCGGCCGCGATCAGCCGTTGTGTCCAGTGACCGGCGGTTGTCACACCCATGTAAACCATCAGTGTGCCAGGAAAGCGCGCTAGCGACTGGTAATCCAACCGCGAATCGTCCTTAGCCGGATCTTCCTGCCCCGTGATCAAGGCCACCGCACTGGAAATCTCGCGATCGGTGACGGGCAATCCCGAGAAACTCGCTGCGGCCAGTCCAGCGGTAATCCCAGGTATCACCTCGA
>JAGQPK010001529.1 GCA_020426755.1 Planctomycetales bacterium | reverse complement strand
GAAATTCCTCGATGATTGGTCGGCCGATTGGACGGGAGCCGACGTCAAGGCCGTCCTCTCGCAAACGGCCTTTTGCGGCGCCGTGCACTGCCACGGCAATCCCGACAATCGCTTGCTGGCCGACCTCGATTGCAACGGCTGGCCGCAAGCGGGGCGTCAAACGGCGCTGCGTGCGATCCGTCGCGCGCGGGCGATCCATATCTGCGGCGATCAGCACCTGGCGGTCGTCCTGCAGCACGGCATCGACGCCCACCGCGACGGACCGTTCGGCTTTACGGTTCCGGCCATCGTCAACACCATCTACGGTCGCTGGTGGCATCCGGCCGACGAGCGGCCGGGGGAGCAGCCAAGGACCGACAGCCCGCTCCCGTGGACGGGCGATTACGTCGACGGACTCGGCAATCGGCTCACGATGCACGCCTACGCGAATCCAGGAAATCGCCGCGACGAGCGGCAACGCGGCGACGGTTATGGGCTGGTCCGCTTCCGCAAATCGCGCGGGACGATTCGCTTGGAATGCTGGCCGCGCTTCGCCGATGTGGGCGACGGCGACGCGGCCCA
>JAGQPK010001528.1 GCA_020426755.1 Planctomycetales bacterium | reverse complement strand
AAGTCCGCGTCCTCTACAAGATCAAGCCGACGCGGGTGTGGACGAAGGATTGAGGGGAGGGGGCGTGAAGCGTGAAACGTGATGCGTGAAACGTGATCGTGATTGGGAGACTGAGAGATTGGGAGATTGGCGCGTGGGGGCACGTTGACCCTTCCAATCTCCTAATCTCTTAATCTCCCAATCTCTCCATCACGTCTTCACGCATCACGTTTCACGCCTCACGGCGTAAAATCTTCATCCCCGCCGAGACTCACAATGAACGCAGCCAGCAGATCCGCGGCGCGGTCGATGTCATCCAGCGCGATGGTTTCGACCGCGCTGTGCATGTAGCGGTTGGGGATGCTGATGAGACCCGCGGCCACGCCGGCCCGGGAAAGCTGGATGGCGTTGGCATCGGTGCCGGTGCCCCGGCCGTGGGCCGCCACCTGGAAGCCGAGGTCGGCCCCCTCAGCGGCCGCAATCAGGCGGTCGTAGACGTGGGGATTCACGTTGGGACCGCGGTCGATGACCGGGCCGCCGCCCAGTTTGATGTCGCCTTCCTGGCGCTTGTCGA
>JAGQPK010001527.1 GCA_020426755.1 Planctomycetales bacterium | reverse complement strand
CCTTACAGGAATGACGCACCTTGTGGCCATAGAGCAAAATAGATGGCGTCCAACGCCACGTTCATGAAAAAGTCTGAGGCCAAAATCAAAACAAAGGATTGAACAAACGCAGCCGTCGCTGCTTGTCCCACACCGTCGGCACCGGGTTGGCAGGTGAATCCTCGGTAACAGCTAATCAGCGCGATGATGGCACCAAAAACGAAACTCTTCAAAATCCCGCCACTAAAGTCCCACGTACTGACAAACTGCTGCGAATTGTACAAATAGTGGTGTTTGTCGATGCCCAACACAAAAATACTATAAGCGTAGCCACCAATGACACCCATAAAGTCTGCCATGATGGTCAGCGAAGGAATCACAAAGAAGCAGGCCAAGAAGCGAGGTACTACTAAGTAGTGAATAGGATCGGCACCCATGCTATCCAACGCGTCGATTTGCTCGGTGACTCGCATGGTTCCCAATTGTGCCGCCAGCCGACTGCCGACGCGTCCCGCCAGCATGGTCGCGGCCAAGACTGGCCCGAGTTCCCGGACCAGTGACATATTAATGACCGCCCCCAGTCG
>JAGQPK010001526.1 GCA_020426755.1 Planctomycetales bacterium | reverse complement strand
GACCGTACTCGGTGGCTGGACCAGCCCAAGTCCCACTCGCTAAACAACTGGGCAACGCCAAGCCTGCCAAAATCAATCGACGACGCCATGACAATCTGTTCCGCCTCATCCGATGCTCCTTCGCACAGTTAGTTTTGCAATCATCTCCGCCCCATAACTCGAGCCAGATTGCCGTTGAGTATACCGGCCGGCACGGGGCGATTCCAAGCAGATTTCAAGCAACTTCGCCTTCTCAGACGCAGATCGCCGTAACGCGTTAGCGTCGGTTTACCCTGGCACAGAAGCTGATCAAGGAATGATGACATCGAATTGCCGATTGACGAACCATTAACAACCCTACTCAACTTCATTCCCCAATCGCATTCCGAACCGCGGCTGGCGCCTTTTGGCGAACTTGCAGTCGCGCAGCGCACCGAAAATCGCGCAGCGCACTGAAAATCGCGCAGCGCACCGAGCCACATGTTCGGGACGCGAACATCACTTTACAATTGTCAGCTCGACGAGCCTCAGTGAATACTTCAGGATCAGAATATGATCATTTCAACACAATGGCGATCCGCCAA
>JAGQPK010001525.1 GCA_020426755.1 Planctomycetales bacterium | reverse complement strand
TGATGAGTTTCTCCCAGATGGTGCACAAGCCCGGAGCGGGCGGAACGGGTGCCGCCCGTCGTCGCGGTAGCGTAATGCTGGAAGACATCCAGTGCGCCAAGCTGCTAGACAAATCGAGCCCCAAGCTGGCCGAGGCCGTATGCTTGGGCAAGGTCTTCCCGAAGGACGAGATCGAATGCACCGTGTCGACCACCAACGCCGGTCAAGAAACCTACTACCGCTACGAGCTGAAGAACGTGCTCGTTAGCTCCTACTCGGTCAGCGGCGGCTCGCAGGATAAGCCGGCGGAAAACTTCAGCCTCAACTACGAAGAGATCAAGGTGACCTACACCGAGATGGATTCCAAGGGCGGCAAGAAGGGTAATGTCGAATACGGTTGGAAGGTGGAAGAAGCCGAGAAGGCTTAAGGCCTCTCGGACAGGTCGCCCGGCTGCCTGCCATCCAACCTCCCGCCAAGGAAATGCGCTAGCGGGCGAGAGCAGCACTCTCGCCCGCTTGGCTTTAACATCGCTGCCTGTGCACGATCGTCCCGTTGAACATTATTAGAGCTGAATGCTATGGCCAAA
>JAGQPK010001524.1 GCA_020426755.1 Planctomycetales bacterium | reverse complement strand
TGAGCCCGACTCTGACTCCTCTGGAACCGTTCCGCGAATCGCTCTGCGTCCTCGAAGGGATGACGCTCGATGGTGGCCGGGCACACAAGGACGGAGCGGGGGATCACGCCCGCGCTCTCTCCAGCTTCCTGACCGCCTCGCATCCGAAGAAAACACACGGTGCAGATATCCGTGCCGGAGTTTCCGTCGATCAGTTGGCCGCCCGAGCGCTCGGCGAACAAACCCGCTTTCCCTCTCTGGAAGTCGGCTGCGAACAGGGATCACAAGCGGGCAACTGCGATTCGGGTTACAGCTGCGCCTACTCAGCCAACATTTCCTGGCGGACAGAATCCAGCCCCGTCGCCAAGGAAACCAATCCCCGACTCGTCTTCGAACGGCTCTTCCTCGATGGTGCGGAAAAAGGAGAACAGGAACGGATGCGACGCATGCTGACGAAAAAGAGCCTGCTCGATTTCGTCCTGGAAGACGCTAACGATCTGCAAAAGAAACTTGGCGGGACGGATCGCCGGAAGATAGACGAGTATCTCACCAGCGTCCGCGAACTCGAACAACGCATCGAACGGGCT
>JAGQPK010001523.1 GCA_020426755.1 Planctomycetales bacterium | reverse complement strand
GCTAGGGTCAACGGTCGGCATGGTCCAGATTTTAGGGGCCGCGATGGCCGCAGCGGAAATCAGCAAACAGCAGGAGAGGCACCACGGCAACGCCGCCACAAGCCGCTGCCAAAACAGCCGCCGCCGAGCAACCGACACTTGCTTCTGCAAATCTTCCATCGTCAAGCTCCCACTGCGAGACTAGTTGTGGCCGGCGCGCACCGCCGCCCCGATCTCATCCGACGCTGCATTATAGCGGCAACGTCCCCAGGGCGTCTCGTCGGATTTCCACCATTTTCAGGGGGCCCTGCTATCACCAGCCACGTCGCGCATTGTTCCCCCTCCCGCAATCGGCTCTCAACTGCCGAACAGGGCGCAGTACGGGAGGGGGTTGGGGGAGGGCGAAAGTCACCGAGTCTAAGGCACCAAAGCAGTCACGTCACCGAGCAACTTCCGCACGACCTCACCTACAGCGCCGCAAAAAATCGTGAGACCGCAGCATTGTCCCCCCTCCCGCAATCGGCTTTCAACTGCCGAATGACGCGCAGTACGGGAGGGGGATAAGGGGGGAGGGCGACAGGCACCGAG
>JAGQPK010001522.1 GCA_020426755.1 Planctomycetales bacterium | reverse complement strand
GGTTCCGTCTCCGCCTTGCCCCTAACTCCCGGCGGCGTCGGTAGCTTCGAAGTTGCTTTCAATTACCTGTACGGAGCCTTCGCACCCGCAGAAGCGCAAGGACAAGGCGTCATCGTAGGCATCATCGTCCACTTGGCCGTCATCAGCTGCGCCAGCATCGGCGTTTTCTTCTACTGGTGGAACCACCGCGAAGTCCAGCAACTGCTAAGAGAAGCGGAGAAATCGAGGGAATGTTGAATATCGAATGTTGAATGTTGAAGTGCATCCAGATGCTTTGACAACGAAAATGCAAAGTCGAGAAGACGAATCCTGGCACTTCAAAATTCGATATTCAGAATTCGATATTCGATATTCAAAATTCACCACTTCCCTCTCGCATTCGGTCCGCGATCAGCGTGTCTAGAAACAACTGACCGACGTGATAGGTGATCATGGGCAGGATGGCGAGTCCACTGTAGTAGGTGATGGCGACGTGCAGACCAACCATCAGCGTCTTCTGACTGCCGGCGATTGCCACTGCGATGCAATCCTCGCGCGCCATGCGACTTGCTCGGGCCAACTGATAGCC
>JAGQPK010001521.1 GCA_020426755.1 Planctomycetales bacterium | reverse complement strand
ACATATCAGTTCATCCTGCTACGGTACGTGGGTTACTAGGTCTTTGCTCAAGACGAGCACTGCCTAAGGATCGTCCGCGCTAAAACATCGTGTACTGCTGATCCAGCAGGCCGGATCGCATTTTAAGTCGCGTGGCCATTTGAAGCAACGAAGAAAGCCGTGATGGCGCGGGAAGTGGGATGATTACCGTTATCGCCAATCCACAGCGGCCAGATTCTATCGTCGTGATGGCATCCGGCTAAGGTGGTAAGCGATAGCTGCGCGATCGCACTCCAAAGAGCGACTCGGTCGCACTATCATCGCACTGCCCGATCGCTCTCTGGGACTAAACGTGAACACGTGACCAGCGACCACTGAGAAAATAGGCGGAGTCTAACGACCCGCGCAGCATGTTTTCGAGGCACACACCAATCCAAATACCAGCTACACCCCAGCCAAAGGTGAAGGCGAACAAGTAGGCCAGCGGGAGTCGCACACAGAAAGTCGAGAAAGCGACGAGCAGGGCGACGGGGCGCGTGTCTCCGGCACCCCGAATCGATTGCTCCATGACCATCGCCGTGCCGAGAAAC
>JAGQPK010001520.1 GCA_020426755.1 Planctomycetales bacterium | reverse complement strand
GCTAAGTATGAATTCCGTATCAATCCGCTTCCTGGCAACACTCCCTTGCACGCATAATCGGGCATCAGTGGTGGTGTGTTTCAGACGCTTGACAACCAACTCGTTCGCAGACGGTTACAGAGCAGCGCAGATCCCGATCTGATGATGGTGATACGGATGCATCGCTATCGAAGCTGCACACGGGAACCGCACGGATGTCGTTCGCCATGACGCCATTGAACAGAGATTGACGTGAGACGCACAGTCATTCGAACTGGACAACGTCACTTTGAGTTCGCCGTTTCGGCGTTTGATCGAGGCGATTTCTAGGGAACATTCGGTCTGCCCCGCAGCGACGACGCACGCAAGTTTGTCTAATTATCGACTCACGCGGGGGCCAGTATCCGTTCTACACTTTCGACTCTGTCAGCTTGAGCTTGGACTCCAGTTCCGCAATCTTCGCCTGCAGTTGCTCGATGATTGGAGCAATCTGGTGCTGTGAAAAGCGCTTGTGGATGTGCTGCGGGCAATTCATGTCCCAGGCTTCGATTTCGAACAGAATGACGCGCTCGACACGCCCCACATAGGAC
>JAGQPK010000151.1 GCA_020426755.1 Planctomycetales bacterium | reverse complement strand
CGAGTTCACTGTCAGCTATCTGGGACAAGCTCCGGACGTCGTGTTCACGAGTGAAGATTACGGAGCAGAGTACGCGCGGTTGATGGGCGCTCGACACGTCTTAGTCGACCGCGCGCGAACCACAGTACCTGTGTCTGGAACACTGATCCGTCGCGCGCCACTCGAGCATCTCGATTTTCTAGAGCCGTGCGTTCGTGCATACTTTGTGCGGCGAGTCGTGTTGATCGGAGCGGAATCAACGGGCAAGACGACGTTAGCTCAGCAACTGGCAGAACGTTTTGGTACGCACTGGGTACCTGAGTACGGTCGCGAGCATTGGGAAAAGAAGGTGGCGGGACTGACGATGAGCGATCCCTTGCCAAGCTGGAGTCACGACGAATTCGTCGATATCGCTACCGAGCAACAGGCACGGGAAAACCAGTTGGCGCGCACCGCCAACCGCGTACTCATCTGCGACACGAACGCCTTTGCCACCGGCACCAGGCACGAGCGATACTACCAAACACGCGACGCGCGAGTGGATGCCATCGGGGCGCGCGACAAGGTTGATCTCTACCTGCTGACAGCGCCCGACGTGCCGTTCGTCCAGGACGGTGTTCGTGATGGCGAACTGATTCGTGATTGGATGCACGAAAGGTTTCGGAGTCAACTTGAACATGGTGCAACTCCTTTGAAGTTGATCTCGGGGAGTTACGAGCAGCGTTACATAGTGGCCGAAAAAGCCGTACAAGCGTTGATTACGACTCCAAGTAGCGACAATGACTGAGCATCCACGTTAGCGATCCGCAAGCCCTGGGCTGAAAACAACCGGCGAGCCGTCAACTAGCTTCGCACGAATGCTTTGATCGTTGCATACGACCGACCGGACGGTTCGAGTGGTCGAATCATATAGCCGCCAACTCGTGCCGGCACGATGAAAGTTTCAGCGTAGTGCACCGTCAGCGGTTCAAATGCGTCGGTAGGACTAACGACCTGCACCTCGTCGCCTTCAACCAGATTCAGCACATGAAGGTTCCCCATCGTATCGTGCTGTACTGGCGCCACAAACCAATGTCGACGTGTTTCAATAAACTCACGCGGATGCAATCCCGTACGTTCCTCGCGCCAACCCTCACCTTCCGCGGTAACGGTCGTGCAATTGATGAGCTGCTGTTCGCACCAGGTCGTGGTTCGATCCCACTGCATGTTCGCCAAACCATGATCCAGGTGAATGGGGCGAGGTCGACCATCCAGCCCCAAGCGTTCCCAGTCCCACAATTTGAACGTGAAGATATATGGCGTAGCACTGATTTCGAGCACAACGGTATTCGCCCCGGAACAATGACAGGTTCCGGCAGGGATAAGAAAATGATCATGCACTTTCGCCGGCCAGTGATTGACGTAGCGTTGCGCGTCGAATGGCATATCGCCGCATTGTGCGGCCCGCAGCTCACGCATCATTTGTAGTCGATCGACGTCTTCGCGCATTCCCAAGATCACATGCGAATCCGCCGCGGCTGCCAGAATGTAGTAGCTTTCGTCTTGGGTATAGTGCATCCCAAATTGGTGCTGAATGTATTCGGTCAGTGGATGTACTTGCAGCGAGAGATTCCCGCCTCGCATCGTGTCGAGCAAATCAAAGCGAATGGGAAACTCATCGCCGAAACGGCCGTGCACACTTTCGCCCAATAGTTGGCGAGGCTGATAGAACACCAGATCACTCGCCGGCAGTTCGATGCACACGTCACCGAGACCAAGTCGCAGGCTATTCTCTTCCGGAACACAGTCGAACCCCCAACCGTAATTCGGTGGGCCGCCGTCCAAGCCGAAATGCTCTCGCAACCACTGACCTCCCCAAGGTGCCGGATCGAAATACGGCACGACTCGAAATGGCCGCGTCACCGTATGTCGCAGTCCGCGTCGCACGGCCTCACCCTCGGCCAACTTGGGAGCCGCAGCGTCGTTTGTTTCGAGCACAAAATCCCAGTGATCGATTAACGAGCGTTTCCAACGATCGGCCACCCGCCAATCGACAAAGAACGCCTGTTTGTAAAGTTGGTTTTCGGCAGCCGCTTGATTGGCGACACCGAGATTGCCCGCTTCATGCCGACGAAACCGTAAAGTCGCCTCGCGTCGTGTGAGGTTCGCGTATACCAACAGATCGCCAGCGATCACGTGCCAGGCGCCGGTACCTACGACGACGACAACGCCAGCGGCAATGTCATTGATTTGTCGACGCAGTGCCGTAACCTTGTCACTGCCAAACCACTGCGGCAGCGTCAAATTGCACATATAACCGAAGACAGGATCATCGCCGCCCGTAAACGGTGTGACGAGAGTTTTGATCTGCGACTCGGGCAATAACATTTGTCGCACATCGATCATCGTGCACCCAGTCAGACGACCTTGTAACGCTTCACACAGGCGAGTAACGTCGACACCCGGATAGCAATCGACGACCAGCACGGTCTTCGCGGAGTTGCGAGCGGAGATGGCCTTTCTCAACCGACGAACGATCGCGTCCCAACCGACGACGCAAGTACCTGCGGTATTCGGCACCTCGACGAATGGCTGCTGATCGTAACGCAGGTCACTCACGAGTGGACTCCTCGTTCACGAGTCGTTCCTGGACCAACCATTCTGCGGCCAGCAGCGCCGCGTGATCTCCCAACTGTGATGCGACAATCTGCACCTGGCCCCAAGGCGTATGGGCGTGCTTCGCCACCCATTGCTGGATCGCCGGTAGAATTCGGTCCTGGCTGCCCATGACACCGCCGGCAAGAATCACGAGTTCCGGATCATAGGCATGAATTAGATTGACGGTCATGGAACCCCATACTGCTAACGTTTGCTGTGCGAGTTCTTGCGCACACTCGTCGCCCTGCCCTGCACAGCGAAAGACGGTTTCGTAGGTGAGATCATTCTCAGCAGCCAGGCAACTCTGTTTGAAACAACTTAGCTGAGTTGCTCGTTCAACTAGAACCGACGTCGAGGCCTCAGTTTCAGCGCACCCAATGTTGCCACACACGCATGGCCAGCCGTTGTAGCGCACGGTCAGATGACCGCCCAGGATTCCAGCTTGGCCGTGACGGCCTCGCAACAATCGTCCTTCGATCACCGCCGCGGCGCCGAGCCCCGTGCCGAGTGTGACGATCACCACATTATCGCATCCACGTCCGGCGCCGTAACGCCATTCGCCGATCAGTGCCATGCGAGCATCATTTTCAAGTGCCAGGCGCAGGCCGAATTCTTGTTGAGCCCATGCGTGTAGATCCACGCGCGCCCCATCAGCGAATTTGCCGAATTGATCGAGAATTCGCTCATCAGCGGGATCGATGATACTGGGATACGAGACACCGACGCCACGGCACTCGCGCAGTTGTATGCCCGCGTCGTCACACAGTTCAAGTAAGGAGTTGGCGACTACCGGCAGGCGACTGGCCAACGATTCATGAGATTGAGCCGGGATGACAGCATGTGCCACGACGTGGCCTGCTCGCACAACTCCCAGCTTGATCCGTCGCCCGCCGAAGTCGCACGCTAGGACTGTCATCATTCACCTCGATGCAACTCAATTGACAAGGTATACCGCGTACTCACATAGTGCACTTCGGCAAACTCGAACGACCGACTCCCGCGATCGCGCACCACATGTCGTCGCAGCAACAGCGGGCTGCCTGCAGTAACACCCAAACGTTTTGCCATCCGCGCATCAGCCGCGACGGCCAAGAACTCTTCGTGTGCACTGTCGGCAACAACGCCCGACGCTTCTTCCAAGACTTCGTAGAGTGGTCGCTGAAAATCCTCGGTGCCGCGCAAATTCAAACGTGGATGGAACCAGGAGCGAGAATTCAAGACCGGCGTCTCATCCCAGCCACGTAACCGATCCAAACGCCAGAGCGGCGTGCCCACCTCGACCATCAGCGCCGCAGCGGCTGCGGCCGATGCCGGACATTGGCGACACTCGGCGCGAAAGGTCTGTACAAGAATGCCTTTCGCCGACATCTCCTGCGTTAAACTGCGCCAAGCGCTGATCGCCGACTCTGCGGCTTGTTGTCGCACCTGAGTGCCCACGCCAGATCGGCGTGTCAACAAACCTTGCGCGACAAGTCGCAGGATGGCGGCGCGCACCGTGCCACGGCTTACACCGAATTGAGCAGCCAAAGTCAGCTCATCCGGCAGCAATAGCCCATCTTGATAGCTCGGTTGAGCAATCAGTTCACGCAGTCGTTGCTCAACTTGAGCGTGCAAGGGCAGCGGGTTACGCGAATCGACCGGGCGTGCTTTCATCGTGATGCCTTCTTCGCACGAGACGTCAGCTCTTGTGACACCAGCCTCATTTGATTATATGTATAAACATTCTGGTCAGGAGCGTACACGCCGTCAAGGCCGAGCAGTCAGCGAACCGCTGATGACGTTCTCAGGAGAATCCGACATGCAGTCCGCTGCATCGGCAACTTCGCATTCACCATCTGTCGACCTACTCCGTCGAACGGTCATCGTCACGATGCTGGGCGGATTCTTATTCGGCTACGACACAGCGGTCATCAACGGTGCGATCCAATACTTGCGACTAGGCTTTGGCCTTGATGCGACTCAGGAAGGTCTTGCCGGGGCCGGAGCAATTCTGGGCTGCATTCCCGGCGCGCTGTTGGCGGGCTGGCTAAGTGATTGGATAGGTCGTCGACGCGCCCTGATGATTTGTGCGCTGCTGTTCGCAGTTTCTGGTCTGTTGTCAGCACTACCCCGTACGTTTCCTGAGTTCCTCGCGGCGCGAATTATCGGTGGTTTGGCGATTGGTGGATCGTCAATGATTTGTCCTGTGTATATCGCCGAATTGGCACCGGCGCAAAAGCGCGGACAACTTGGCACGATGTTCCAGCTGGGAATCGTTGTCGGCATCTTCCTGACGTTGCTCGTGAACGCCTCGATCCAGCGACTAGGTGACGAGGCTTGGAACGCTGCGCGCGGTTGGCGCTGGATGTTGGGCGCAGAAGTATTGCCGGCGGCCGCCTTGTTCTTGTTGCTACCGACGGCTCCGGAGAGCCCGCGCTGGCTGTTGTCCACTGGTCGAGACTCGGAAGCTCACGCGATGTTGGTCGCGCTGCTTGGTGAGGCCGCCGCTAGCGATGAGATCGCAGGAATTCGCGATACGTTAGACAGAGACGAAGGCAGCTTTCGCGAACTGTTCGGAATCGCCGTGCGTCGCCCGATGGCCATCGCGATAGTCCTGATGGCGGTGTCGCAACTGAGCGGCATCAATGCGATCATGTACTATTCGACGCGCATCTTTGCCAGTGCAGGTCACGGAGTCGCGGACGCGTTCTCCGCTTCTGTGGTGATTGGCATCGTCAATCTCGTTTTCACACTAGTTGCCCTCGCGTTCGTCGACCGAGCAGGCCGTCGCCCGCTGCTCCTAATCGGACTGGCAACTCAACTCATCGCACTGTCAGTTGTCGCCTTGATGTTCGGTAACGGCGTGAGCGGTTGGTGGTTACTCGTGCCAATTCTGATTTTCATTGCGTCGTTCGCGATGGCACTGGGGCCGATCCCATGGATTCTCTGCTCGGAGATCTTTCCCAATCGTCTGCGTGGCAAGGCCATGTCGTTGGCGACAATGACGATTTGGGCCACGTGCTATCTGGTGGCGCAAACATTTCCCATGCTCAATGATTCGCCGCGATTCGGCCCCGTGATGACATTTGGGTGTTACGCAGCGGTAAGTTTCCTTGGCCTGCTGTTTGTAGCCACACTCGTACCGGAAACGAAAGGCAAGACCTTAGAGCAAATTGAGGCAACCTGGCGCACGGTCTAAACCAAAGGCGCACGACGATCCTGGACGCCGCCTGCAGTTTTGGAGAAGTGATATCATGCAGTCTCTTCCGCGCATTTTCCTGAGCGTAGTCTTGGCCGTGATCAGCGGGCAACTTCGCGCTGCTGAGCCGACCCAGACGTTCACTCGACTCGCACCCGTGCCGGCACAGATCGTTGCCGCCGCTACGGCATTTGATGAAAGCTATGACGTCAAGTACTTGCTTCGCGGAAACACTGCGGAAGCATCACGGGCCGAATATGCTTCTCGCGGCGCCGGCACGAAGACTTTCGTCGATTTCGACTTGGGCGCCGCCACGCCGATCGCGGCCTTTCAACACACACAACGGAGCTCACCGGACACCGTCGGTGAATCACGACTGACATTTAGCGCCGACGCAGACTTCTCGCATCCGTTGCAAACGATCACGGTCAAACATGCGAACCAGCCACGCGCTAAATCATTCCTGGCTTTCACGCCTGTGACAGCTCGCTACGTACGGTGGCAAGTGACCAAACTGGGTGACAATCAGTTTCAGAATGTGGGTGCAAGTACGATCGAGTTCTTTACCGCAGCGTCGACGCACTCTCGCCCGACAGAGATCACCATCTCAACTCACGCGATAGCAATCACTTCGCGGAGACCGAACGGCGCTATGTCGCGACCACTCCGGGTCACAATCGACTACCCCTACATGGAACCCGTGCAAGCCGAGATTTCTGTCGACGGCCAGGCCTCCCAGCCGCTACACCTCGTGTACGGACGTCAGCAATGCGAGCTTACGTGTACGGAACCGGATGAGTCTCGCGATCTGCTCATACGCATCACGCACAATGCTGACACTTTTGCGTCACAACAATGCCGTTTGTCGCCTGCGCGGCCACTGACGGTGTACGTCTTGCCACATTCGCACACGGATATTGGCTACACAGCAATTCAAACTGACATCGAGGAGAAGCAGATTCATAACTTGCGGCAGGGACTGGCCGACGCTCGTCGCACGGCAGATTATCCACCGGGTGCACGCTTCGTCTGGAACGTGGAGGTGACATGGGCGGCCGATCTATTCTTGCATCGCCTGTCAGCAAGCCAGCGTGACGAGTTCTTGGAAGCAGTACGACAAGGCCAAATCGCGCTCAACGGCATGTACTTAAATGAACTTACTGGACTGTGCCGCCCCGAAGAGTTGCTGAGACTATTTCGGTTCGCGACACAACTGAGTGTGGCCACGGGCGTGCCAGTCGACGCGGCGATGATCAGCGATGTTCCGGGGTACACCTGGGGCACAGTGACTGCGATGAATCAGGCGGGCATTCGCTATTTCTCGGTCGCGCCGAACTATTTCGATCGCATCGGTGACATTCTCGTGCAATGGGAGAATCGACCTTTTTGGTGGATCGGCCCCGATGGCACCAGCAAGGTCCTAGTCTGGATTCCGTTCTGGGGTTACGCGATGTCACACCGTTACGGCCACATGTCGGAACAGTTAGTCGAAGACTTTGTCGAAGGACTGGCAAACCGAGGTTATGACTATGACTTGGCATACGTTCGTTGGTCGGGCCGCGGCGACAACGCAACGCCTGATCCGGCGATCTGCGACTTCGTAAAAGAATGGAATGCTTCGCACGGCACTCCACAGTTTGTGATCTCGTCCACGAGCACTGCGTTTCGAGCGTTCGAACAGCGTTATGGCGATCAATTGCCAAAAGTGCGCGGCGATTGGACGCCGTACTGGGAAGATGGCGCTGGATCATCTGCGGCAGAAACGGCCATGAATAGAGCGAGTTCCGAGCGACTGGCCCAGGCCGAGACACTTTGGGCAATGCACAATCCCGCAACTTACGCAGCCGAACGGTTCGCTGAAGCTTGGAAGAATGTCCTGCTGTACTCGGAACACACCTGGGGTGCACACTGCAGTATCTCACAACCCGACATTCAATTCACCGCAGATCAATGGTCGATCAAACAGAGCTATGCGACGACCGCGAATCTGCAATCACGACAGTTACTCTGCGATGCAGCCATGCAGGGGCAGTTGACGCCAAGTGACACAACACACGTTGCTGACGCATCGAAGCAGGAGGCAGAAGTCGACATCTTCAACACGAGCTCATGGCATCGCAGTGAAGTCATTTTGCTGCCCCACGAGTTGTCGGCCATCGGTGATTTCGTAACGGACGATCAGGGCCAAGTCGTGCCGTCGCAACGGTTGGCAAGTCACGAGTTGGCGGTGTTCGTACGAGACCTCCCGCCGCTCGCTGGTCGTCGCTATACGATTGCGTCGCGGCCTTCCGATACGGCAGAACTGCCACGGATTCCAGAGCTCAAGGATGCGGCGCGCGGCAAGGGGGCGACATTGGCCAACGGTCAGCTTCAGATCAAGCTCGATGAACGCACGGGCGGAATTGTGGAGCTACGGGCGGCAGATATCGATAGCAACCTTGTCGACAATTCGACCGGTCACGCGCTGAATGAGTATGTGTACCTGATCGGTGACGATGTGCAGTCACAACAGACGAACGGCGAGGCACAGATTTCAGTGCGTGACAGCGGACCGCTCGTCGCCTCATTGTCAGTCGAATCGGATGCGCCCGGCTGCCATCGACTGCGGCGTGAGATTCGTCTGATTGCTGGAACTGACTTCGTCGAGATGATTGACACGGTTGATAAAAAGCGGCTCGAGGCCACCAGCTACCATGCTTCATCGGGCAAAGAAAGCGTCAACGTGGCCTTTCCGTTTAACGTGCCAGGTGGCACGCTGCGACTGGATCTACCATTGGCAGTTGCCCAGCCCGAACGAGACCAGATTCCCAGCGCCTGCAAGAATTGGCTAACCGTGGGTCGGTGGGCTGATATTTCAAACGAGGACTTCGGCGTGACTTGGGTAACGGTTGATGCACCGTTAGTTCAAGTAGGTGGCATCACAGCGACACTCTTGAACTCGCAAACCAACCCAGATGTCTGGAGAAAACGCATCGAACCCACGCAGCAACTCTATGCGTGGGTGATGAACAACCATTGGGGAACCAACTATCGAGCGTACCAGGAAGGCCCCACCATCTTCCGATTCGTCGCACGTCCCCATCACGGTGCGAGTGTCGCGGAATGCACGCGGTTTGCCACGAACTTCAGCCAACCATTGGTTGTGTTTCCCGGTCACGGTCCGGCGCCATCAATGACGCCGCGCGTACAGCTTGATAGCGATGATGTCGTGATTGTGGGAATGAAGCCGAGTGACGATGGGAGCGCGATCATCTTGCGTCTTTACGGAGTTGGCACCGACTCCGCCAACGTGCAACTAACTTGGGCCGACCCGCAACCAGCAAGGTTATGGCTGAGCGACACGAGCGAACAGCCGCGCCAACCAATCACCGATGAGATTCAAGTTCCATCGCAAGGCGTGGTAACGTTACGCGCTGAATTGTAATGACTGCAGACGTCTTGCGGCGAACTTTCTGTCGAGCTCGCCGCAACGTGCATTCAGTTCGCCGCAACGCGTTAGCGTCGGTTTGACCCGGCGCAGTGCATCCAACTACAACGAGAACCGCGGCTGGCGCCCAATGGCACTCAGTTTAGATTTCAGGATAGAACAGGCGCGTAGTTCCCCCTCCCGTCGACGCCCTCCAATTCGCGCGGCTTGACACCGGGAGGGGGGAGGGGGAGGGAACCACAACGGACGCTGTGTAACACAACGGAGATGCTGAAAAGCCGTGAGCGAAGTTTAGTGCAACTACCAACT
>JAGQPK010001519.1 GCA_020426755.1 Planctomycetales bacterium | reverse complement strand
ACCAGCGGTTGGGACAAATTGCGGCTCTCGGCGATCTGCAGGGAACTCAGGGCCGTGTCACTGCCGTGCTTTTCCGCCAGGGCGCTCATCGAGGCGACGGCGCAGGCGCTCATTTTTCCGTATCCGAACATGGAATCTAATTTGACAACTTGTTTGCCTCCCCAGAGAACACGGGGATCGCCACTTTCAAGAGCAGGGTGTAGATCAAAAGCCCGCCGGCCCAGATCCCAGAGGTGATTTTCCACTCGGTGGCACTCGGCAGATACTCGACCCACTCATGAAGGGTCGAGGGAATAAAGCCGGGAATGATCAGGCCCATGCCCTTCTCGATCCAGATGCCGGCGAAACCGAGCACGCAGGCGATGTCGAGCGTCCATAGGTGCTCGTGGACCTTCGGACGCATGAGCAGGATAGCGGCGATAATGCTGAAGGTGACCGAGGTCCACATCCACGGCACGAGCGCGCCGTGGCCGTGATGACCGAAGAACAGATACTTTGCCGAAACCCCGTGCGAGCCGCCGGTGTAGAAGGAGGTGAAGATTTCCGACACCAGCATCACCAGGTTGATGA
>JAGQPK010001518.1 GCA_020426755.1 Planctomycetales bacterium | reverse complement strand
GAAGGCTACCAACCGTACTCACGCGACAAGGTCCGCGTGCTGCTCAGCTTGAACACCGACAAGTTCAATGTCGAACGTGGAGCGCGGAACGACAACGACTATGCGATCAGTTGGATTCGCAACTACGAAAAGGGGCGTGTGTTCTACACCGTGCTTGGTCATAACGACTTCATTTTCTGGAATCCGGAAATCCTGAAGCATGACTTGGCCGGATTGCAATTCGTGCTCGGCGATCTGTCGGCCGACGCACAACCGTAAGCTGAGAATATTGAATGTTGAATTCTGAATATCGAATGTTGAAGTGTCACAAATCAACATTCGACGTGAGTCCAACATTCGCTACCAAACATTCACAGTTCAAAATCCAACATTCAAAATTCGCTATTCAGAATCACAATGTCCGACACAACACAACCTACGAACGTTTCCCCGGAACAAACAACCAAACTGCGACGCCAGTTTCTCAAGGCGGCGGCAGGGACGGCGTTAATCGCAGCAGCGGATCTGACACCGACTGCTGCCGTCGCAGCCGCTGAACCGGGTGAGGCCGAGCATCCTGGGCGGACGCCGA
>JAGQPK010001517.1 GCA_020426755.1 Planctomycetales bacterium | reverse complement strand
CTCTGGTACACGGAGCTTCGTCCGAAATTGCCGTGGCACCGTCGCGGTTTGACTCGCGTAGCGGCCGTCATTTGCTTTCTGATACACATCGGTCAGCGCTAGCATGCCGGCGTCGCTGGCATCGAATGTGTGGCGGGGTGCCGGTTTGAAGGTTAGCTGGCCACGCCGTGAAGTGAGCTCGATCAGACACTCTCCTGACACAGGACTGTCACACACCAGTGAGATTTCCTCGCCAACTTGAACTCGCGCAGGTGCCGTGACGTTGACGGTTTGCGGGTGATGGAGCCGCAACAAAGGATCTCCCAGCAAGTGGAACAACTGCAAGTGTTCGTGCCGTTCGGTGATCAGGTCGTCGGCGTTGGGGCTGAGTACTTTCGCGACTGCATCGAGCCATGCGTGTTGATCCTGCGGCTCCCGAGAGACCGCTTGTCGCTTGGCAGCCAAGAGAACTTCGCCCAGCGTCTGTGGTTGTTGAGTGAAGAGTTCCTTCATTAATCCTTGCGCCAGGATCGCCATCCCGTAAGGCATGGTGACGCGCGTGCCGCCGAGCGCAGCGACTGGGCCGCGTGGGC
>JAGQPK010001516.1 GCA_020426755.1 Planctomycetales bacterium | reverse complement strand
AGCGGCCAGAATGCCAAATCTTGGCCAGTCGCTCGGATGGTGCTAGCAGTGCGTTAAGTCCCTTTGTTAACGATTCCGGCGTTAACTGTTAACTTAGCGCCCCAGGGTGGCGAGTGCGAAAATGGGCGACGTTGCTTTTGGAGTGCGATCGCGCAGCCATCGCTTTTCACCAACGGTACATGTCATCTTGAATGTCGAGTAGAGAGTAGAGCGGGAAGAGTAGAGAATGGAGGATGTCTCGATCTGCTCTCAGAATGCACGTTCATCGCGTAGCGATTGTTGACGGTAGGCAGCGATTTATCGCTGGTATAGCGTCGGGAATTGAATTCGGTTGTCGCGTAGCGACGGTTGAACATTCGTCCAACAATGGGGCCGTCAGCGCGTGGCTAATTCGTGCTCGCAGCGCAAACTCGCGCTATTCCACTTCGATTCCATACCGACTGATTTTCTTCCAGAGCGTCACGCGACTCGTTCCCAATAGCTCAGCGGCCTTGGTGCGATTGCCGCCGGTTGTCTTGAGCGCGTCCACGATTCGTTCCTTCTCGTCATTCTGCTCGGCGGTAAGAGCAGGTG
>JAGQPK010001515.1 GCA_020426755.1 Planctomycetales bacterium | reverse complement strand
GTGGTTCTCGATGAACGACATGGCGGAGCTCGGATTTGTCGTCGTGAAACTCGACGGCATGGGGACGAACTGGAGATCCAAGGCTTTTCACGACGTCTGTTGGAAAAACCTGATGGACGGCGGGTTTCCCGACCGCATCGCATGGCTCAAGGAGGCCGCGAAAACCCATCCGTGGATGGACCTCGGGCGCATGGGCATCTTCGGCGGAAGTGCCGGTGGACAGAACGCGCTCGCCGGCCTGCTCAACCACGGGGATTTCTACAAGGCCGGCGTGGCCGACTGCGGCTGCCACGACAACCGGATGGACAAGATCTGGTGGAACGAAGCGTGGATGGGCTGGCCGGTGGACGAAAGTTACGCGCGCAACTCGAACGTCACCCACGCCGCGAAGCTGGAGGCCCCGCTGCTGCTGGTGGTGGGCGAGCTCGATCACAACGTCGACCCCGCATCGACCGCGCAGGTGGCGGCGGCGCTGCAGAAGGCGGGACGGATGTATGAATACCTGCCGGTAATGAACGCCGGGCATGGAGCCGCGGAAACGGAATACGGGAACTTGCGCCGTGCGGAGTTCCT
>JAGQPK010001514.1 GCA_020426755.1 Planctomycetales bacterium | reverse complement strand
GGTTGTCCTCCCGCCCGAATTGGCGAGCATGATGGACGATTCCACGGGGGATACCTTTTACCTCGGATTGGCAAAAGAGTTTCAGATTCTGGCATCGCTCCGCCATCCAAATATCATCAGTGTTTATGATTATGGATTTGATGAGGAGCGCCAACCCTATCTGGTAATGGAACTTCTTGAAGGTGCGCAAGAGGCAACCGCGCAGGAATTCCCACTGCCTGCTCAGGCCAAGCTTGACTTGACGATCCAGATGCTGGAGGCGTTGGCTTATCTCCATCGGCGCGGCGTTATTCACCGCGATCTCAAACCCAGCAATGTTCTCGTGACTCGGGATTCCGAAGGCAAGCGGCGCGTCAAGCTGTTGGATTTTGGCCTCTCGATCCGCCAGGGGGAAGCCGGCGGGGCTGAGGGATCCCTCACGTACATAGCACCGGAGGTGCTCCAGGGCGAACCGGCAAGCTTCTCCGCAGACCTGTACTCCGCCGGAGCGCTTGTGTACGAACTGTTCTTCGGAAGACAACCTTTTGGCGGCGATTCTCTTGACGAACTTATAGATAACATTCTGACCGCTCCA
>JAGQPK010001513.1 GCA_020426755.1 Planctomycetales bacterium | reverse complement strand
GAATCCGCTTCGTCGACTTGTTGCCCTATCTTCCGCAATTATTGCGCGGCTCACTGCCGCATAACGACCGACGACTCGTGCGTCAGTCCGCTCGCAAAATCTGCTTGCGCAGCGATGCCGGCAAATGGGATATCCACTTAGATGGCGAGCCGTTCGTGGATGCGGACGACAATTGCGCTGAAGTGGTTTTAGAAGTCTTGCCGGCTCATCTCAGTGTCCGGCTCTATGACTAAGCAGTCGCTTGTCAGTAGGAAATTCGCCGCAAGGCGCTAGCCGCGGTTCTCATGTATGGTAGATGCTCCGCGGAAGGGCAAACCAACGCGCGGGCGTGGCGGCGAACTGAATGAGCTTGGTGAGCTTGGTTCGCACGGAAGTCGCTTTAGAATCTGCGATCGAGCGCGAGCAAGTGAATGAGTTGAGTGGATTGGGGCGGTTCACTGGCCCATTCACTTGCCGCGCGTCGTTCACAAAAGGTGCGAGTTACAGCAGACGATCGAGAGCCGCTTGATATCGAGCGACCGACTGGGCGCCAACGAGCGTGTTCGCGATTCGGCCACGGTGAAACACCATGACA
>JAGQPK010001512.1 GCA_020426755.1 Planctomycetales bacterium | reverse complement strand
GGGGGACTGGAACGGCGACGGAGTATTCGATTCGGCGGACTTGGTGTTTGCTTTCCGGATAGGAGTTTTCAATGAGGATGTTGAGTAACAAAATCGATGTACGACGTCCTGCGATCCCGTTTGCTGTTACTGATTTCAGTTCGCAGCTTCGCGGTCAAACACATGTGTCAACCGCGAAAGAAGCCAAAGTCGCGAAAGAATGCGACTGGCGCTCGTTGTGCGAGCAGGCACTAACCGAAATGCCCGTAGACTCGCCATCCGCTCGCGATATCGAGCAGGTCGCGTGACAGGCACGGATGGTCGCCTTGCACGTCCACAAGGTGGAATAGTCAGGTGCGGGGGCAATATCTAGTGCATCGCTTCGTGGCGCACCTGGTGCTTGTCATTTCGCGTCCACTGCCGAAACCTTGGCGCGTGTCGTGCTTATGGCCTTGTACTTGAAAAATGAAACTATCACCGAACCGACAGCCATCACGCTACGCAACACGGTTACCGTAACGGCAGAGAATGCGATGACTAGCGCGACGCCCTCGAAAAGATCGTGTACGTCGAGGATGTATCGACGAAGGGTGAC
>JAGQPK010001511.1 GCA_020426755.1 Planctomycetales bacterium | reverse complement strand
GCAATTGATGCTGCGCGGCGACTGCCATCATCATCGCGGGCAGCCCCTTGTCGCAGGTCGCCACGCCGACCACCCCTTTACGAAGCGGCAGCGAGCGGATGAGTCGCTTCAGCACAACGGCGGCATCGTTGCGATAAGCCAGGCTGTCCATCATCGCGGTCGTTCCCTGCGAGCGACCATCGCAAGGATCAGAGACGTGACCGGCAAAGGGCAGGAGTTCGAGCCGACTCAGTTCCTCCGCCACTTCGCGGACCAAGAGTCCGACTTCCCAGTGCCCAGTGTGGTAACCGAGCGCGACGGGATGCCCATCTTCCGCCCGCACGCCACCCATCGTGCTGAGGATGAGCACCTGATCCCGCAGCAACTGCTGGGGATCCCACCCCATACCCGCTGCCTGCGTCATGCCGAACAGATCGCCGCTGGGCGCTTCCAGCAGCAACTCCGGCGTGAGCGGCAACAACCCCTCCGGTCCCGGGCCGGTCGTGCGGATGTCGTAGACGTCTGGTCGGTTCGAGTCGAAGGGAGATCGCATCGGGTGAGGGTCACTTTCGATCAGCGGTCCAATGGGGTAGGGA
>JAGQPK010001510.1 GCA_020426755.1 Planctomycetales bacterium | reverse complement strand
GCAAATGTTCAATCTGGGGCTATTGTCGCTCGAGATGCGCGGCCTCACCGAACGCCTTTATTGGGCAACCTGCGCCAAGATCCGCGATCTGACGCGCAAACTCGATCAGGTGCCGGAGGAACTCGAGGCGCTCGAGACCATTCTCTCGGATATCTATTTCTGCAATTTTTCGGTATTTCAGTCGCTGCCGGACAGTTGGGCGATCGACCAGCTGTTTCCGATCATGCCCATTCATCGCCTCGACGAAAAGCCGACGCGCAAGGGCGTGCTCGCCGACATCACCTGCGATTCGGACGGCAAGATCGATCGCTTTGTGAGTCCGCGCGAGACCAAACGCACACTCGAACTGCATCAGATCACGCGCGCCGACGAGTACTACCTGGCTGTGTTTCTGGTGGGCGCCTACCAGGAAACGCTGGGGGATCTGCACAATCTCTTTGGCGACACGCATGTGGTGCACGTACGGTTCCACGACGATGGTGATTGGTGGATCGAGGAGATCGTCGATGGCGACACGGCTAACAAGGTACTCGAATACATGGAATACGACGTGGCGGACCTGCTGCCCGCCGTGACC
>JAGQPK010000150.1 GCA_020426755.1 Planctomycetales bacterium | reverse complement strand
TGCACGACCATGCCCAGGTGTTGGTTGTTCAGCAGAAAGACTTTCACGGGTAGTTCTTCGCAGAAGCAGGTGGCGAGTTCCTGAATGTTCATCTGGAAGCTGCCGTCGCCATCGATGTCGATGACCAACGCGCCGGGGTGCGCGGCCTGTGCGCCCATGGCGGCCGGTAAGCCGAAGCCCATGGTGCCCAAGCCAGAACTGCACAGCCAATGGCGCGGCTTGTTGAACTTGTAGAACTGCGCTGCCCACATCTGATGTTGACCGACGCCGACGCTGATGTACGTTTCGCGATCTTGCGTCATCTCGGATAGCGTATCAATCGCGTGCTGTTGCAAGATGCCATCGTAGTTCGTGTCGTACTTCAACGGGTCCGACTTCTTCCAGGTGTCACACTGTGCGACCCAAGCCGAGATGTCTTCAGGAGCCTCGACGACGCGATTCAGCTCGCGCAGCACTTGCTTGACGTCAGCAACGATCGGCAGGTGAGCTTCCTTGTTCTTATTGATTTCCGAGGCGTCGATGTCGACGTGGATGATCTTTGCGTGCTTGGCAAACTCTTCGAACTTGCCGGTGACACGGTCGTCAAAGCGAACGCCAAGCGCAATTAACAGGTCGGCTTCGGAGACGGCCAGATTCGAATAAACGGTGCCGTGCATGCCCAGCATGCCGAGCGACAGTGAGTCGTTGGCGGGATAAGCGCCCAGGCCCATCACAGTGGTCGTGATCGGAATTCCCGTCTTTGCGACCAGCTTGCGCAGTTCGTCGCTGGCTTCTGATGCAATCACGCCGCCGCCGGCGTAGATCACCGGGCGCTTGGCGCGCTTGATTGCTGCGGCCATCTGTTTGACTTGCTCGGGCCGCGCCTTGCGTTGAGAAATGCGATAGCCAGGCAGGTCCATCGGCTCGTCCCAATCCGGCACGCATGTATCGAGCTGCACGTCCTTGGGCATATCCACCAACACAGGACCGGGGCGTCCCGTTGTGGCGACATGGAAAGCTTCCTTCATGACGCGCGCCAAGTCACGCACATCGGTAACCAAGTAATGATGCTTCGTGATGCCTCGGCAAACTTCAACGACGGGAGTCTCCTGGAAAGCATCTTTGCCGATGACACCCGTAGGAACTTGCCCTGTGATCGCGAGCAGCGGGATGCTGTCAAGCTTTGCGTCCGCAATGGCTGTCACCAGATTTGTTGCACCGGGACCGCTGGTCGCCATCACGACGCCGATCTTGCCAGTTGTTCGCGCGTAGCCCTGCGCTGCGAACGCGCCGCCTTGTTCGTGTCGTGGCAAGATCGTACGCAAGTTCTTGGCGTAGCGTGTCAACGCTTGGTGCAACGGCATGCTGCAACCGCCCGGATACGCGAACAGGACCTCGACGCCATGGTCTACCAGCGACTTGACCAATATGTCGGCACCGGACATCACTTGCGTCGACGTCGAATTCTCCGTTGTAGCCACTGCGTGTTCTCTCCCGAAAAGCGTCGGATCAAAAAAGATACAAAGCCGTCCACCAACGACCATGAGCGATCCGCTCGTCGTTGGGTTCGCGATGCGACGAACCAAAGTCCGCGCGCCGGCCCGAATCGCAGAGTTGATAAACTAGGAGGTTTACGGTTCTTGGCGATTCAGGATGGCAATCGATTCCAGAATACGCGGTTATTATCGGCGGTTCAAGCGTCCTTGAGTAGGCCCGAACTGGCCACCGCACCGCTGGTCGCCGCGCCTGCAGGTGTGAGTTGACCGCAATGTAACCCAGACTGGCGGTTCGAAGCGGTCGAAACCGCGGCTAGTGCAGCGTTACAGCTAAAAATTGGGACAGGGCCCTTGTTCGCCGTAACGCGCTAGAGTCGGCTTGAAGTGTCGGAAACCGCGGCTGGCCTTTCCGCGAACCTCAAGATTAATCTGCCACGCTGCGCTAGAGCGGCCAGCGCGGCATGCGCCGCGGGTAAGGGGGATCTTCAGAAGGGGGGAGTGTCCCGCCCGTTTCATCTTGCCAAATTTCCCGCTCCTCTTCCGTCGCGTAGTAACGCAGCCAGACGTCGGGATTGTCGTTCACGTCGATGCATTGCCAATGGAGGTAGGTGTTCGTGCGTTCAATCTTCTTTTCGAGCGACGGCAGGATGTCGCGATAGATCAGTCGATACAGGTCACGGTCGCACAGATGGTCGGTGAAGTCGAGCACGATTTGTTTGGAGTGCAGGGCTTCGATCGTTTCCCAAAGCAACTGACGCACTTCAGAATCGGAGCGCGAGTCGGGGTGTGGGAGTCGTAGTTCGGGTTGGAACCAGTGGCTAATCGGCAAAACCGGCGCACGTTCCCAGGCCAGCATGGACGCGAGGTATTCGTTTTCAAGTCGCGTCGGCATGCAACGCGTATTAACGACTTCAACCGACTCATCCAGGAACGGCTCGAGTTCATCGCGCAGTCGTGCGTTGAGTAACAATTGTTCGACTTCGTCGTTCTGATCGGGACGCGCAGTGGACACAGCTTAACCTTTCGTAAACACGGGACATCCCTGCGACTCAACGGCGTTCAAACTGCGGTGCCCGGATCTTCAGGGCGAACGACAAGTTCACGTGCCAATTCGACTGCTGCGTCAGCAGCCACGAATTTACTCTATCAAGAAGCGCGCTGGCATCAATAGCTTGTGTGCTGCCGAAAAGCGACAGATCGTAGCCGAGATCGCGCAGCGAGATACGATTGGCAAAATCGGACCTGCAATGGATAAGCTGTTTTGCGCAGCTTCAAAGATCAGACTGATCGGATGTGGATGATAGCAGGTGACAAGTCGATGACAGCGGATGCGAATGCTGTCTGACGGATCAGACAGATGGGGTAGGTCTGTCTGATCTTTGAGCTGACGGATCGGATTGATCAGTGCTCACTGATCGCAGCGCGACTTGGTGATTTCATCCTCGAGTTGGCGGATCTTTTCCACACGGCGGGCGTGACGGCCGCCTTCGAACTCTGTTTGCAGCCAGACGTTGATCATGTTATCGATCGGACGTTCAGCCAACATGTCACCGGATAGACAAAGGACGTTAACGTCATTGTGGCGACGACACATCTCGGCGGTCAGTTCATCGTGTGCCGTGGCGGCGCGGACGCCGGGAAACTTGTTGGCGGTGATGGCCATGCCAATTCCTGTGCCGCAAATGAGGATACCTCGATCGGCTTCTCCACTCGCTACCTTGCGGGCGACCGCTTCAGCAAAATCCGTGTAGTCCACGCGCTCGCCGTCGCAGGTGCCGACATCGACGACATCGTGACCTAAGCCGGCCAGCATTTGGTCAAGACGCCCTTTAAGTTGGTAGCCGCGGTGATCGCTGCCTACGGCAATTCTCATTTTGAAGACTCCGGAAAAGTCAGTTCATCAAGTCGTTGGCGGATGGCAGTTTGAATCTGTTCTGCGCAACGTCGGTAGAGTTCGCGTGGACCGCCGATGGGATCTGCCACATCCATTTCATCGGGCGACAGCAAATACGTTCGATTCGCGGCGTCTGGCCAGCGGGCCAACAATGCATGTCGGTGGCCGCGCGTCATCGTAAAGATAACATCGGCGTGTTTAATTAGGCGATCATTGACGGGTTGAGTGGCATGTCCGCCCAGGTCCATTCCCATTTCGGTCATGATCTCCATCGCTTCCGTTGTCGCTCCACCGCCTTCGCCTGCGGAGGTGCCAGCCGACGAGATTACGACGCCGCGGTCTTCCAGTTCTTCGTCACGGCAGTGTAGTTTCTCTGCCAACAGACGCCGGCAGATCGTTTCTGCCATCGGGCTGCGACAGGTGTTTCCGGTGCATACGAACAGGATCAACATGCTCGACAATCGTCCTAGCGTTTCGGCGGACACGACGCCCGCGCGGATTACTTCCATTTCGTTTCCGTCGACTCGCACGACCGACGACTGTTGTGCGAACTGGCAGCGGCCGTCATTCAACACCAAGTCGACTTCATCGCCGAGTTCAGCGACCACTTCATCACCCGTCACCGCCGCGCGACACCCGCGTCGATTCGCACTACTCAATGCCAAGGGACCTGGTATCAATCTCAATACATCGAGAATCAGCGGATGAGCCGGCACGCGTAGGCCCACCGTTTGTTGCGGCAGCACGACCTGCTGCACACGTGGTGGCAAACGTTTCAACAGGCTGTCCGGGTGATCATCGCGAAATACGAGCGTAACCGGGCCCGGCCAGCAGCGGCGTGCCAGTCGTTGTCCCAGCCCAGAAAACACGGGGACGTAGTCCAACGCGTCGTCAACACTCTTGATCGCCAGTGTCAACGGCCCCGCCGATTCCCGGCCCTTGACCCGCAACAAACGCTCGACCGCGTCCTCGTTGAGCGCACTCACGGCAAGATTGTAGACCGTTTCCGTCGGAAATGCGACCAGTTGGCCCTCGGCAATTGCCTGCACCGCCCGGTGAACCACGTCACGCAAGTCTACCGCGCTGTGAACATCGATCACGAGAGGTGACATTAGCGGTCGATCCAATCTACGACGTTTAGAAGCAAACCCGAAAGTCTACCGATTGCAGCGCAGCACGGTCAAGTATCACGGGGATGCTCCACGGATCGGCCTTTGTTTCGGAGTACGATCACGCAGCTGTCGCTTTTCACGGCAGGCGGGCCTTGCCAAGACGACGGAATCCGGCTGTCGGGCGACGGCCAACGGGCGGCTTACGTGGCACCTGCCGCCGTCGTACGCTTTTCAGAAGGTCCGACGC
The DNA here is from genome assembly GCA_020426755.1 of Planctomycetales bacterium. Lineage (GTDB taxonomy): Bacteria > Planctomycetota > Planctomycetia > Pirellulales > Pirellulaceae > JAGQPK01. Next base: position 4,826 of record JAGQPK010000150.1, on the reverse strand, counting down.
TTCAGAGTCGCCACCTTCGATCGAAAGCGGCAGCCGCGCGGCCGCAATCCAAAAGTCGCCCCCCTCACAAGCTGGCCGTCATCTGGGCGAATGCGATAAGATAGTGGTTCCCGTGTGGCATGTTGCTTTACGACAACCGACGCTAACGCGTTGCGGCGAACCGACCAAGAGTCGACGCGCTTCAGCGAATGACACACGCCTTCAGCGCACGCGCTAAACGAATTCGACGAGGTGCTTGTTCGTGTCCGCATCAACGCAACTCCGCTCTAGTCCCACCACGCGTCGCCGCAGTTGGCGCGGACGTCTGCTCGGCATACTGGCTGCGCTGAGCGTGTTATTGCCATTCTGGGTGTTGGCGCGCAGTCAGCTAATTAGCTCGCCCGGCGGCAAATTGGAAAAGGTGTGGGGGGTGCAAGGACTGCGCCCTGGGCAGTTCCAACGTCCTCGAGCCATGGCGATTGCGGCCAACGGCGAACTCTATGTCGTCGATAAGTCAGCTCGCATTCAAGTATTCGACCAGGACGGCAATTACCTGCGCGGCTGGCGCACGCCGGACTACGCTAACGGCAAGCCCACTGGGTTATCCTTCGACGGTGATGGCAACTTAATGGTCGCAGATACCCATTACTTTCGAATTCTTTTCTACCGGCCTGATGGCACGTTGCTCGATGAAAAGACGTTGGGAGGCACCTTCGGAGCGGGGCCGGGTGAGTTTGGCTTGGTTACCGACGCTGTCACTGATTCCCAAGGCAATATCTATGTTGCCGAGTATGGCGACTTCGATCGGATTCAGAAGTTCTCGCCCGACGGCAAGTTTCTGTTCGAATGGGGCGGCCACGGCAGTGAACCGGGACAGTTCGTGCGGCCGCAGAACTTGGCGATCGACGAACAAGATCACATCTGGGTTGTTGATGCCTGCAACGATCGGGTCCAGGTCTTCGATGCGCGCGGTGATTCCGCGACACTCATTCAGGTCTGGGGCGAGTCGGGCGCAGCTCCCGGGCAACTGCGCTATCCCTACGACATCGTTTTGTCGCCGGATGGATTCGTATATATCTGTGAGTTCGGCAATCATCGCGTCCAGAAGTTCACTCGCGACGGTCAGCCGGTGGATAGTTGGGGAAGCCAGGGACGCGGGCCCGGTCAACTGTTTAATCCTTGGTCGATCGTCCAAGACGACCGGGGGCGCATTCACGTCCTGGATACTTACAATCACCGGATGCAACGTATCCGTTTGTAGTATAATCCGGATCCGCGGCGGTCGGCTGGATGTCGCTAAGCGGTTGGGAGTACCGTGGTGTTGATGTTGCGATTCGCAGCAGCCACGCAAGGCAAGATGGGCAGGGGAACGTCATGCTGAGACTGAGCGACTACTTTGATCAGCCCAGCTACTTGTGGCTTCTACTGTTACTTCCCATCATCTGGAAGCTCAGCTATCGCAGTCTCGGCGGCCTGGGCCGTTGGCGTCGGCTGTTCGCGCTCGCTTTCCGCTCGCTCGTCCTCATCGCGATCGTAATGGCACTGGCCGAGTTCCAATACTTGCGCCGCTCGGACCGTGTTACCGTCATTTACTTGCTCGATCAGTCGGCCAGTATTCCGCAAGCTCAGCGGGAAGCGATGGTGCAATACGTCAAAGATGCAGTGAAGGAATATCGCCAAGACGCTGCTGGCGATCGCGCTGCCTTAATCGTCTTTGGACGTAACGCGAACATTGAAGTGCCGCCGCTGAACGCCGATCTGCCGGTGGTTGGGCAACTTGAAAGTTTACTCGACCTACGCACCGACGCTACAAATCTGGCCGCTGCCATGAAGTTGGCACAAGCGACGTTTCCCGAAGACTCGGCTGGTCGGATTGTCATCGTCACCGACGGCAATGAAAACATGGGAGACGCCGACGCCATCGCGCGGCTGTTGTCGGAAAATGGTATCGGCATCGATGTCGTACCGATTGATTTGGGCAAGCGTCCCGAAGTCTATGTGGAACGAGTGGCCGTGCCGACCGACATTCGCAAAGGCACTCCGTTTCAAGTGCGTGCCGTTGTTAACAATGACTTTGAACCGACCGAAGGCAACTCGGGCGATGTGAATGGCACGTTGCGTTTGACTCGGCGTGCAGGGGAACGCGTGGAAGTGTTGGCCGAAGAGCAGGTCACGCTCTCGCCGGGCAAGAACGTCTTTCCCATTTCAAACAAAATCGATCAGCCGGACTTTTATGAATACGAAACCGTCTTTGTGCCCGATCGCACTGAAGACGACGTCATGACCCAGAACAATCGCGCCACGGCGTTTACACAAGTATTGGGCGAAGGTCATGTCCTGCTGATCGAAGACTGGGAATCGCCAGGCGAGTTCGACTATCTGATCGACCGCCTGCGAAACATGAATATTCAGGTGACCGTAACGTCCACCAAGACGCTGTTCTCGAGTCTCGCGGAACTGCAACGCTACGATTCGATCATCTTGGCCAATGTCGCACGTAGTACCGGCGGTGAAGCCGAGGGCTACAGTTTTAGCGACAACCAGATCGACATGCTCGTGCATAATACTCAAGACATGGGTTGCGGTCTGGTGATGTTGGGCGGTCCGCAAAGTTTCGGCGCCGGCGGTTGGTCAAACACGGAACTCGAGAAGGCCATGCCGGTCGATTTCCAGATTCAGAACGCTAAGGTCGTACCTGTGGGCGCGCTGGCCATGGTGATGCACGCCAGCGAATTGGCGCAGGGCAACTATTGGCAAAAGAAGATCAGCGAAGAAGCGCTCAAGGCACTTGGGCCCCAGGACCTTTGTGGCGTGATCCACTGGAATGGGTCTGAAGAATGGTTGTGGGGCAAACCACAGGGACTCATTAAAGTCGGTCCCAATCGTCGTCGCATGCAGGCTTTGCTAGGCCGCATGACACCTGGCGACATGCCTGATTTCGATCCATCGCTCAAGCTGGCCGCCGGCGCATTCCGCGCGTGCACGGAAGCCGCGATCAAACACATGATCGTCATCAGTGACGGAGATCCGTCACCAGCCAGCAGCGGCGTGCTGTCTGATTTTGTGAAGCAAGGTATCAAGATCACCACTGTAGCCGTGGGGACTCACGGACCTGCCGGCTCCCAAGAATTGCAGCGCATCGCGCGGGCGACGAACGGCAAGTACTACGTTGTCAACAACCCCCAAGCACTGCCGCGCATCTTTCAGCGCGAAGCACGTCGCGTGGCGCGGCCGCTGGTCAAAGAGACTGTCGTAACACCGATCATCAAATCACGACACGAGATCCTGCAAGGCATCGACGGTCCGTTGCCACCCATTCGTGGTTTCGTGCTAACTAACGTCAAGAAGAACCCGTTAGTCGAAGTGTCGCTGATCTCGCCCGATCCTGCTACTGAAGAGAATGCCACTTTGTTGGCAGCGTGGACCTACGGACTGGGCCGTACGGCGGTTCTTACGACGGACGCCGGCAAGCGGTGGGCCGACAACTGGGTGCAGTGGGAAGGCTACGACAAGCTGTTCAGTCAACTTGTCCGTTGGTCGATGCGTCCGACCGGTGATCAGGGCAGCTTCACCGTTGCTACAGACTATAGCGAAGGCAAAGTCCGCGTGGTCGTGACCGCACTCGATAAGAACGACGAGCTACTCAATTTTCTCAACATGAACGCGTCGGTTGTCGGACCCGACATGGCCACCAATGCGATTAGCGTGCAGCAAACGGCTCCCGGTCGCTATGTGGGTGAGTTTGCCGCCGATCAGTCGGGCAGCTATTTCATTACCCTCGTGCCTGGCGGCGAGCACGCACTGATTCGCACCGGGGTGACGGTACCATATTCGGCTGAGTTTCGTGAACTGCTGACGAATCGTGAATTGCTGGAGCGGTTGGCCAATCGAGAAGCCAAGGGGGGCGACAGCGGCCAGTTGATTGAAGGCCCGATGATTCCTGGTCAGATTGAACCGTTGTTCAGCAATCCATTCCGTCGTGACTTGCCCCGTGCGATCAGTAGTCGCGATGTCTGGCCGCTATTGGTCTTGCTCGCCTCGACGGTGTTCTTCGCGGACGTGTTTGTACGACGCGTTCACGTGAATTTCGATTGGACCAAGCCCATGTACGAATGGACAATGGCCAAGCTGGGCCGCCGCAATGCGGCTCCCGAAGTCGACGAACGTATGGAGCGACTGCGCCGCCGCAAACGTCAAATCGAAGGTGCCCTCGACGATCGTCGCGCAGCCACGCGATTTGAGCCATCACCTGACGCCGATGTCAATCTCGATGTGCTCGATGAAGGCAAGTCAACGACCAAGCCCAATGTATCGGCGGCTGACGGCCCACGACAAGTGGCTCCTGAAAAGACCGAGGAAGAAGATTACACGTCACGACTCTTACGCGCCAAACGTCAGGCTCGCAAAGGTCAAAATCCGGATCAAGAAGCTTAAGGAACCGTCATGTCGACCGGTGAACAGATACAGCAACAGGCAGAAGAGTTTCGTCGTCGCTACCAGGCGGTTCGCGATCAGATCGGACGAGTGATCGTCGGTCATGACGACATTGTGCATGGAGTGCTGACGTGCCTTTTTGTCGGCGGACACTGTTTGCTGGAGGGTGTGCCAGGATTAGGCAAGACGATGCTGGTGCGTACGCTCGCCCAGACGCTTGATCTGCAGTTCTCGCGAATCCAATTCACGCCCGATTTGATGCCGGCGGACATCTTGGGTACGAACATGGTGATGGAAACTCCTGAAGGTAAACGCGTCTTCGAGTTTCAGAAGGGACCGATCTTTACGCAGATCTGTCTGGCGGACGAAATCAACCGCGCAACGCCCAAGACCCAATCGGCGATGCTGGAAAC
>JAGQPK010001509.1 GCA_020426755.1 Planctomycetales bacterium | reverse complement strand
CCCGTAAATGATCGAATGTCCTTGCGCACGAACTTGCGCGTAGCCGCTAGGCTGCACTAGGTTCCTGAATTTCAGAAAGCCTCGTTCCGGATTTAAAAAGTCCTCGGACGTGGGTTGATATTGAATCTGGCGAGGCTCATCGGCACATACGCTGAATTGAGACGTCAACGTCAGTCCGGCGATGGCAAGACCGCGAAGTGCGGATCGTAGCATGGTGTCTACCTGGAAATGGTGTCTACCTGGAAGAAGATTTCGGATTTCGGATTGATTACAACTTCAAAAATCAGAAATCATCATTCCGAAATCCGCGTTCAATAAGTATCCTCGCCCCTCCGCTGCGTGGCGAGGGGTAAGATGAACAAGCTTTTGCTCGCGACACACTCTATCGACGGCGTTTGGCCACCGATAGCAGTCCGATCAGCAGCAGGGAAATGCTGGCAGGTTCGGGCACGGCGGCGACTGCCGCGCGAACGCCGACCTCAAAGCCACCATCCGAGAACGCAGCGACTAGATCGCCCGAACCGAAACGTCGATCGGCGTTCCAGTCGCCGTCGGCCCAGCTCGCGTCGACATCTTG
>JAGQPK010001508.1 GCA_020426755.1 Planctomycetales bacterium | reverse complement strand
CGGCGAAAGCACGCAACGACTACGTGATCAACTCGACAGACGCCGCGCGACGCCGTTCGGCGTCCACGAGTTCGATACCAGACTGTGTTGGAGCCAACCAGTCTGCGCCGCACTCGTCGCAGCGGTTGCTGTACTAGTGCACCTAGTACAGGTGTGCGTAGAACTGTTAAGCACGAACTTGCATTGCGGTCAATCGGGGGCAGGCAGCAGAATCGTCGGTACTTTTGAAGTGCGATGGCGCAACTAACGCTTATGCAAGATTGCTCGTTGTGTCGAAATCGCTGGAACCTTGTCGTTCGACGACGACGAACCTATTAGACGTCCAAAAGTCTGGACCCAGCTACGTGTGGCAGCTTCGGTCCTGAAATGAACCGCTTGGCGTCGTTCCAAAGCGGCAGCTGCGCGGCCGCACTCCAAATGGCAGCGACCGCGATCCAATCACGGCTACACACGTCGCGCGAAGGTTTTGGTCGTGTCACTACTTTCGACTGTCTCGCCGTCTTAATGCACTGTCACATTGGGGCGCGAAGAAATGCGCAGAAGCAACAGTGCGTATTGGTCTGTTCGCTTATCCACGCAG
>JAGQPK010001507.1 GCA_020426755.1 Planctomycetales bacterium | reverse complement strand
CATATCGGGCGTCTTTCGAGAGATATCTGAGTTTCCACTCGACACTGCTTGGGGTGATTTCAACGGCAATCTCATTTTGGATGCTGGCGACGTCGACTTTCTTATTCGGCATCTAGGACAGCAACATGACGCCTTCTTCGATCTCAATTTGGACGGAGCGATTGATTCCGATGACGTTTCCATCTGGATCCATGATGTTCGCGTAACGTACTTCGGTGATGCCAACTTAGACGGCGAATTCAACAGCGCGGACCTCATCAACGTCTTTCAGGCAGGGCAGTACGAGGACGCTTTCAGTGCGAACTCGACCTGGTCAACCGGCGACTGGAACGGGGATGGCGAGTTCACGACAAGTGACTTCGTTGTCGCCTTCCAAGACGGTGGGTACGAAAAGGGACCGAGACACGCCGTCTCCGCTGTACCAGAACCAAGTGGGCTGATGACGCTACTCATCGGGACGATGGGATTCTTGGTGAGAACACATCGCTAAACGGAGCGTCTTCGCAAACGCCTCGAACGGAGCTGGCCCCAGTGCAGATTGACGCCAGCACGACTTCAATATTGCAAGTGTCACCGACCTTG
>JAGQPK010001506.1 GCA_020426755.1 Planctomycetales bacterium | reverse complement strand
CCCGGGTCCTTGACGTACCTCGCGACAGGGCTGGCTGGATTGGCCCTCGGCCGATCCGGCATGGAAATCTACCGGCTTGATGTGACCGGCAGATGAGTCTTGACCCTATTGGAGCACGACGAGCGACCAGCTCGGCTCTCACAGAAGGAAACTAACAACCCTGCAAAACCGTAGCGTACTCGACTCGTACTCGTACTCGAAATGGCGCACAAGCCGGGAGTACAAGTACAAGTACAAGCACGAGTACGAGCACGAGCACGAGCACGAGCACGAGCACGAGCACGAGCACGAGCACGAGCACGAGTACGAGCACGAGCACGAGTACGAGTACGAGTACGGGAGGACACACCTGGTCAAGACCGTGCAGCCGTGGATGGGATACTGCATCGCTTCCTCCGCCCCTCGATCCGGTCCCAGTCATATCTGTTGTGCGGGTATTACCGAAAGTACGGCCGGCGATTCAGCGACGGCATGATCGTCGGCAAAGTACAATGAGTAGAAGACCGTCGATCCGCCCTTAGCTCGCCCACTCATGTATCTATCCCAATTCCATCCGCGATGCCCCTGGGCAGCCATCCTGAA
>JAGQPK010001505.1 GCA_020426755.1 Planctomycetales bacterium | reverse complement strand
TAAACTGAGTGCCATTGGGCTAGCGTCGTTCGGCGAACTCTGTGTTTTGAAGGTGATGATTCGTACTCGTACTCAGCAACGCGGTACTCGTACTCGCTCTCGTAAGACTGATCTTCACAAATGTGGCCGTTAAGTATGAATTCGAGTACGAGTACCGTTTCACTGAGTACGAGTACAAGTACGAGTGATGCAAAGGGTGTATACTCGTTCGATCGGCACTCAGTCATAGCGTCGGTTTGCCCTTCCCCGCAGCGTTCCCAATGCGTGAGAACCGCGGCTAGCGCCTTGCGGCGAACTTTGTGTTTTGAAGATTCATAACATTGAGGAATCGATCGATGAAACTCGGATTTGTGAGTGCAATTTTGCCGGAGCTTTCGCTGGATGAAGTGCTCGAATTCGCTGCCACGACAGGCTACGAATGCGTCGAAGTCATGTGTTGGCCGCCTGGCAAAGCAGATCGCCGCTACGCCGGTGTCACTCATATTGACGTGGTGTCGCTGGACGATGCCAAGGCCAAGGAGATCCGTGCTGCGTGGGATGCGCGCGGCGTCGAGATCAGCGCGCTTGGCTATTATCCAAATC
>JAGQPK010001504.1 GCA_020426755.1 Planctomycetales bacterium | reverse complement strand
CCCTTTAATAAGATCCGCTTCTGTGTCTTTCCCAAGCACTATCGCTACAACGAGAACGAACCGGCACAGTACCCCTTCCCCTGTCTGGCAAAGGGCAGCAGCAAGTGGCTGGGCAGCAACAAGAGCGAGATCCGCGAGGGCTGGAAATTCGACTTCGCTCACTTTGTACCGGCCTATTTCCAACATCTCGAAAAGCGAATCGGCCAGTTGCGCGACCTGGGCATTGAGGCCGACATTATTCTTTTTCATCCCTATGACCGCTGGGGTTTCTCGACGATGGACGCCGAGCACGATGACCGCTATCTGCGCTATGTGGTGGCGCGGCTGGCCGCCTATCGCAACGTCTGGTGGTCGATGGCGAACGAGTTTGACCTGATGGACGAAAAATCGATGGCTGACTGGGACCGTTTCTTCCATGTGGTGCAAGAGAGCGACCCGTACCAACATCTGCGCTCCGTCCATAACTGCCGCGGCTTCTACGACCATGCCAAACCGTGGGTAACACACCAGAGCATTCAGTTCCGCGACCTGACCCAAGTCAACCTCTGGCGTACGCAGGCCAAGAAGCCTGTGGTCGTCGATG
>JAGQPK010001503.1 GCA_020426755.1 Planctomycetales bacterium | reverse complement strand
GGTTCTTCATAGGAATGTTCTTGCGGCAACTACTAAACTTCAAAATCGAAATCCAGCGCAAAGACTTCGTCCGTTTCTTTGGAGAATCGCTTGCTTGGTTCTTCATACCATCGAGCAATCCAATTCGCGTCTAAGCTTGTATCGTTTGCGGACGCGGCAATTCGAGCTTCCGCCACGTACGTACCGGCCTGAAAAGCCAAGACCAAATCGGCCGTAGTAAAATCACCGTCGCCGTTCCAATCTCCTTCGTTATAGGTCGAATTGCCCGCAATGCCGTCTTCGTATTCGCCGGCCGTAAAAATCGCTACCAAGTCGGACGAATTGAACACGCCGTCGCCCGTGACATCACCAACAACCGTGGACACTAGCGAACCCGGTGAACCTCCCACAACGCCACTGGCTCGCCATCCCGAGGCTTGTCCCCATAGCGCCAAGTTGGTGCTGTTGGCATCAACGATTTCCAGCGTGGCGCCGTCCCCGTCAGCCGCCGCGTGCCAAGCGTCATCATAGGCAAACTGTTGGATGATTTGGTCACCGGTCATCAGCGTAATGGTTTCGCTGCGGTTGCTCAGTCGGCCCGACC
>JAGQPK010001502.1 GCA_020426755.1 Planctomycetales bacterium | reverse complement strand
AGAGAAGTGAAACACCGCCACCACCCCAGCTCAACCCCATGTTCTAACCCTCTTAGCTTCCCGACGCAATATTTTTTCCCCAGACGGGCCGCTCAAGTGTGACCGTCAGGATCGTGGGAGCCTTTGGCGTGTGATCGCGCAGCTATCGCTTTACAGGAAGGCTTGTCGTGTAAAGCCGTTGGAATCTTGTCATTTGACGATGACGAACTTGTCAAAGAACCTGGGCCCAGTGTTGGAGAACCACTCTAGGTCGAACCGCTTGGCTTCGCTAAAAAGCGATCGCTGCGCGATCGCACTCCAAAACCAGGGCGACGAGCGCTGATCGACCGTGACGCGTACACCGCTCGTTCACTCACGCGTACAATGGCACAAACAGATTTGTCGTAAGTTGACGACGGTGTGCCGGTCAGTCCCGTCTCGCGTTCACGACGACCTATCTGCGTTACCGACTCAGTACATTTTGTCAACCGTTCGAAACGCAATATGGTCGCGCAACGTTCATTGACAACGCTCGGGCAAATCACAATGACAGATTCACACGATTCATCCGAAACATTCAACTCGCGCCAAAACGCGATTCGTCTGC
>JAGQPK010001501.1 GCA_020426755.1 Planctomycetales bacterium | reverse complement strand
GAGACCTTCGTCTCCCAGCCCAGTTCGCGCTTGGCCTTGGCGTAATTGCCGAGCAGCACGTTCACTTCGGCGGGCCGGAACAGGCGAGGGTCGATCTTGACGACGACCTGCCCCGTCTTGCGGTCGATACCGCGTGCCTCGATTCCTTCGCCATCCCATTCAAGCTCGCGGCCGGCTGCCTCCGCCGCCAGGGTGGTGAACTCGCGTACGGATGCGTTGCGCCCGGTGGCAAGCACGAAATCGTCTGCCTTGTCGGCTTGCAGCATGCGATGCATGCCTTCGACGTAATCGCCGGCAAAACCCCAGTCGCGCCGCGAATCGAGATTGCCGAGTGCCAGGGCTCCGTCGGTGCCTGCCGCGAGACGCGCGAGCCCCAGCGAGACCTTGCGCGTCAGGAATTCCGCACCCCGCAATGGCGACTCGTGATTGAACAGGATGCCGGAGGTGCAGAACATGCCATGTGCCTCGCGGTAGTTGACGGCCGTCCAGTGGGCAAAAACCTTGGCGATGGCATAGGGACTGCGCGGATGGAACGGCGTTTGCTCGTCCTGAGGCGAATGCGGTGTGTTGCCGAACATTTCCGAGGTC
>JAGQPK010001500.1 GCA_020426755.1 Planctomycetales bacterium | reverse complement strand
ATGAAAGGCCCGTGAGGGCTTGTCAGTAAATTCTGCAGAAGACGGTGCCGAACTGCGAACGACTCTGGCTGACAGGTAAGGGAACGCTTCTCCATTCGATTCCCTGAAATCATCGGTGAGCGGCAGTGTTGCAAGACGCTCCTGTTCCTGATGCAAATGGTGCCGGTCCGGAAGGATCAGTCACACAGCCACAGTTCCGCCGAGTAATGTCGGCTAGCGACGTGATCTGCAGGATGAAGAACATGACTAACGCAGGAACCTCTGCGGCAGCCGGGTTGGTACCCGGTGCGTGACTCGGTCAGTCACGTGATTAAAACGCCGTAGAGGGGGAGTGTGGCCTGAGTAGAAGTCGATGAACCCAGCGACGGAAGTTTCTGCGGGAATCGAGCGACAGACCGGCAAGGCAGTCGGATGTCGTGAGCGTGTCAACGGGTGGTGCCGGACACACAAGCTCCAACGAAAGGGCTGACGGGCACTTCTGAGAAGTGTCGAAGCGACATGCCGGCTTCTCATGATGGTGGGAAGCCGGTTCTTGATAGGACGCGAGCGGTTACACGAGACTGATTCGGAAGGATCGGTCTCCTGTGGCG
>JAGQPK010000014.1 GCA_020426755.1 Planctomycetales bacterium | reverse complement strand
CACTCAAGAAACGGGGAGGCTCCCCGTTTTCGCCAGACTACGATGGCGGCGACGCCGAAGCCGACGAGCGACAGAAGGGGAAACGCGGAGGGCTCCGGAACGACCTGGACGTCGACGCGCCACGTCCAAGTTGTGTTTGTGATATCACCAAAGGCACGGTCAGAGATAAACAACCGCCACGTTCCAGCAGCGGTCTGGCCGTTCCAGAAGCTCGACAGGTTCGAATTCGTCACATCATCCGCGAGCGTTGTCTGATAGGTTCCAGACGGGATTGGGGAAGTAAAGGTATCCGCCACGTCTCGCAACCTCGTCGCGGCACCGCTGTTGAAGCTGTAGGTTCCGTTGAAGTCGATACCACTACCAAGATTTCCGGTCCTGAGAACCCGGTCAAAGGCAAGCTGTTGCGGACCGAAGCCAACGTGTTCCAGCGTCAAGGTAAGGTCGGTGAGGAACGTGTGCTGGAAGTTCTCTAATGTCACCGTCACGTTGTTGCCCGCGGGTAGAATCGTGCGCGTGTCGGAAATGGTAACGTCGAACGTGGCACCAGCAGCAGTATTGTCGGGCACGGCACCTCCCACACCCGTTTGGGTAACCAGATCGGCCGCGACGGGTGACGAAGATAGTCCGCATGACAGAGCAAGGATCAACGGAACAACGAACCGAAAGCGCGGCTGCATCGCGGTGCCCTCATGGGATGAGACAATTCTGTCGGTCGCGGCAATTTACTTTAGCGCAAACCCCAAAGCAATGATCAACCGTCAGGGAGCCCCGGCGCGGCGTGCTTTAATCCCCTTTGAAGGCAGCCGGGTAAGAACACGCCGATCCAACTGACGCCCCGTGACCGCCCCACGTCCGAGTCTCGCTGGCGCGAACAAACCCTGAGCCCAGGGACTCAACCGGCGTTAAGCTTCCGTTGCGCAATTTGTGCGATTAGTGCTCGGATACCAAGTTCGTGACTCAAAATGATCGCGTAATGATGTCAACTTCACCTGCCACTGATATCGCCCAGTACCACGATTCCAACAGCCTCAATCTCCAGTGGGGCACTCACGAAGTTGCCTTGTCCGTCGTTCTGAAAAACGAGCATGTGCGATTCACCTCTGGAAAAACTCTGAGACGCCACAATGTCAACCTGCTCGTCACCGTTGATATCCCCAGCGGCAATGTCCACATCGCTATCAACTTGTCCTTCCGGCAAGTATGCCAATCTGTAAAAACGCTGGCAGTCCTTTGCAGCGTTTGCTTAGGCGTGGCGGGCCGAGTGTTGATGCTCGCGTTCTGAGTGGTTTGGCGCGGCTACGCTACGGCTTGGTTTCCGGTACGGCGAGTCTCCGCGCCAGTCGCTGACGCGCATTCCCAAACGTGCGTTCGCGTCCTTGACACAAACAGGCACATCTACTACGCTTCGTAGTACGACAGCCAACAGTAGGTACCGGAGGAGGACGAATGCCAAACGAATCCATCGATGACCTTTCTCCGCTGCAGCAGAAAGTGATGGACATTATCTGGGGGTTAAAAGAAGCCAGCGTGCACGATGTACGACGGGCTCTCTCGAGTCGCCGGAAGCAGCCCGCTTACACGACAGTTCTGTCGGTGATGCAGAAACTCGAAACGGCTGGATGGCTCGATCACCGAGCTAACGGAAAGGCCTATACCTATTTTCCAACACGCTCTCAACAACGGGCTCAGAAGAATTCACTTCAGCAATTCGTCAGTCGCGTCTTCGGTGGTGACATGCATACGTTCTTCCAACATCTTTTGGACGACGAGCAGCTCACCATTGACGACTTGGTCGAATTCCGCAAACGTATTGACAAGCGAAAGAAGGAGTTAGGCAATGATCAATGATTATCTCAGTGACCATTCCCGTTATGCCTCGTTGCTCCGCTTCTCTCTGCACTTCACTGTGTGGCTCACAATCGCCTTGCTGGCCAGGGTCGCCTGGGCGAAACGGCCAGCCCGGGCACATCGGGCAATGATGCTGTTGACGGCGGCCGCGGTGCTCTCACCGGCTGCTGCGTTGCTTGTGCAAGGCTTCGGTTGGGGAATGTTGACAGCGAATCGATCTGCGGCGTTAGTCGATTCGCAGTCGACCATGCGAATCGATCGATCTGCATCGGAAACTGACTTGCATCCTATCAATGAGCGGCAGCCGACTGACGGCGTGGAACCAACCGAAGCAGTGAAAATCGATGCAATGTCGATGGCGACGACAGCGAACGCTCACCATCACGGCCTCGATTCGAAAGACAATCCACGCAGCCCGTCGACTCGATCTGATCTTCTATTAGTCGTGTGGTTGATCGGATCAAGCGTGCTTGCCATTCGACTAGTGCGATCGTTTGCCAAGTGTCGCAGCATTGTGATCGATGCGCAAGAATGTCGAGTATCGCATTGTCTTAACGGTCTAGAAGACGCAATGGCTCAAATGTCAATCAAACAAGGGACGAACCTACTCACATCGCGTCAACTCGGAACACCAGTGATTTGGTGCTGGTCGACGCAACCGACGTTGCTGATCCCGGAGAAAATGGCGAATGCGACTTTGGGGCGCAGCGCCTGGCGGATGATTTTTTGCCACGAGCTGGCACATTTCCTCAGGCGAGATCACTGGTGCCGTCTGTGGAGCGATCTGCTGGTCGTCTCGTTCCCCTGGCATCCTCTGGCCTGGTATGCTCGACGCGAACTGCTGGTACTGCAGGAACTGGCGTGTGATGACCACGTGCTGCATCGGGCCGACGATGCGATGGCATACGCTGAAACCTTACTGACGTCCGCATCACCAATGCGTTGCGAAGCTGCGCTGGCAATGGCGCATCGTGGCACTGGAGTCGGACGACGTATCAACCGCATTCTAACTGTGGGTGGCGCATCGCCTATCGCAGGCAGAGGTTGGTGCGCGGGCCTTCTGGCGCTTGTCATTCTTGCCATCACGGCAGGCGCACTTGCTCAGACACCTGTCGATGGAACTGCCGAGTCGCCAGCTCCGTTGCGAATCGGTGTTGACAGCAGGGATCCAAACGCAGGAATGGAAAAGGAAGTGGCTCTGGCCAGGCGAGCGCTGGATAACCTCTTGGACGAGCCGCTAGATTTGAAAGCGTCGACAGGTTGGCAGCAGACGCTCTACGATTATGCTCTCGAACAAGCGATTGCGAGAAATTCTATTTCAGTACCCGATGAACCGCTGGCGATTCGCTATTTCCGCGAGGTGCGCACGGCCGCGAATGCGGCACAGGCCGAAAGTGTCGCGATGAGAGCTGCAGACGCAGGCTTGGCAGGCGAATGGCTGGGAAGAATATTTGCCGAGACGGCAATCGTACACGCTGCACACCAAAATCTCCGAGATACGATCGCGTGGGCCCAAACGGCTTTGCGTTTCCCCCTTTCCGCCCACAATCGCCTGCACTTATTTCAACTCTGGAGAGATGCTGCCGCACAGATCAACCAGCAGGACAATCAGATCAAAGACCGTCACTCTGCAAAGGTGCCTCTGTTACTGGCGGTGACCGAGGCCGCCACGGCGCGACGCGAATTCGCCGACGTCGAAAGTGACATTAAAGGGGATGCTAACAGCGAACTAACGCTATTCGCGAAGTGGTGCTTGGCGCGGCAGGCGAAGAATGAAGTTCGCGGTACCGAAGTGGAAACAGATCTGTTACGCGTGACCCTACCTGAGAAGGCTCGTCCCTTCCAACGGGCACAGTGTCTCCAAGGCATGCGCGATCTAGCAGTGGCGTTTCAGCTAACCGCGTCGAGTTCGTCGACGAAGCAGAATCCAGAATGGCTCAGGGATCGTTATGCATTTTCCCAGACATTGCCGTTGGACATTACGCGAATCCTGCCGAGTGTAGCCCAGCTCGTCGACGACGTCGCCGGCGACCCGGGTTTCGTCGAGGATCTATTGTCGTCAGTGAAGAACGACTCGGCGGGGCCGCAAGTCGACCTGAAACGCGACATCTTCGCGCATTTTGGCAACCAGATAACGGTCATCGTGAATTATGCAAACCGAGAAATCATGCAGGGCGAATCACTTCTAGTGCTTATGCCACTGACCGCAACGAATCCGCCTGAACTGACGTTGGAACAACTTTGCAACAGCGATCCTGACGACAACTCATCGTTCTATCGCGGCGTTCGCGTCTTTCGTTTTGGAGACGGCAAGGCGGTAAGCGTAGCGAATGGGTATCTCCTGCTGGCCACCAGCGACTGGCTGCTGCAAGATGCATTGGATCAAATCACCAGGGATGCGATGTAACTCACGTTCGCAAGTGGTCGAATGTCCGCGCGACCGACACGGTTTCAAACTCGTTGATCGGGGCAGATCGCTTGGCAAGGCGACGGCGGTGCGTTCCACGAATCAGCGGTAAGGTTATCCATAAACCGAGACTGGTCGCTTGAGGTTCCGGAATTAGCCGCAAAACGGAGTTGGGTTCACGCGCAAAGGAGAATTGAAAGCGACTGCCGTCTAAAAGAGTTCCTGACACCACTCCTTCCAAGTCTGCAATGGGCTGAAACATCGGCTGGTCGAACTGCCGTCCAGCGATCGTTACTTCCGTATGATCGTTAAGGATCAGGTCCACATGTCCCTTGGTGGGGCGAGTGAAATTGAAATCGCCCCCAGCTACATATAGCCGGGAAGCGTCGTCGACTCTGAAGACACTCGACTCCGTCGGGCATTGTGGGCAATCATGGGCCTCGTCACTCACCAGGAAGTGCCCGCCTGTGACCTCCAACTCTGCGTGGTCTTCCAAGTGAAAGAGGTGGTAGGTCCCTACCAAGGGACGGGAGATAGTAGCTCGTCCATCGCTGAAAGTCCCCGTTGAATTGCCTTTTAGATGTGCAACGGTAAGACTCCCGTCATAGGGCGTATACACGTCGAGAATGCCGCCGCTAACGGAGAGTTGCGCTTCGTCGTCGAGCAGCACAGCCGCGGCGTTGAACGTGTCCGCGATCGCGATTACCTCTCCATCTTCAAGGTTAACGACAGATCGATCGCTTGCGCGAATTGCATAGGCATACGCATCTCCAAGCCCCGTGCGTACCGAGCCGCCAAAGATATTCGCTGTGGAGTCTCCAATCAGGTTAATTCCACTCTTGTTCCCACTTCCTGCATCGGCGATGATCTCGCCCGACCGAAGATTCAATTCACTGTTGTCCAGTAACACAACGTGGGCGCTGCGGACTTGTCCGGAAAGGACATCGATTGTTGAGCCAGTGCCAGCGAACACTGCCATCAACTCGTAGCTGCCAGGGTATTTCGAGACGACGTCGTCATCGATAACTAGGTGCGAGCCATTGAGCACGTCGAGAACGCCACGATTGCCCTCCCATTCCTCAGGCTGCAGGATGTTTGCGTCATACTCGACCTTCGCAGACACGCGGACGCTCGTTCCATTCTCGATGCGAATCACGCGCTCACTTACTTCCCCTGCAATCACGTGTGCTTGTCCGTCAGCGAAGATCAACTTTTCCGCATACGCTGGAAGATGAAGGGCCAAGTTAATTGCGAGAGACGCCAGGAGCAGCCTGAAAGCTCGTGACATGATGAGTTGGTCCTCCTAAGATTTCGGTTGCCGTCTGGCTGTCTTCAAACGTCAAGCCGATCTGGTGGCAAATCACGAGTGCTAGGAGTAATAGTAGTCGCCTGAAATCCATAGATGACAACGTCGCTATACTCGCCGTGGTCGGGTCTTGGCGACGATCGCTACCGCAACCAGCCATGCGGTGAGACCGGTGCTTGGCTCGGGTACGCTGGTGGCAGCGACTCCGGCCGCCGCGCTTTCGTAGTGGCCTTCGTTGAACGCGGCCACGAGATCACTGGTCGTAAAGTCGCCGTCGCCGTCCCAATCGCCTTCGGACCACGTCGAATTCATCGCCACTTCGTCTTCGTATTCTCCGGCTTGAAATACTTGAACCAAGTCCGTTGAATTAAACTCGCCGTCCAGATTCGAGTCGCCCATGTTCGCGTCAAGAAAGTTACGAAGGTACCAGCGTCGATCGGACGCAGTCAGCCTTCCATCTTGGTTGTAGTCGATTCGTACATCGAGTTCGCTTGCGAGGATCTCCTGCGTCAGTAGATCCAGGTCGTTCACATCGCAGACTTGATCACCGTTAAGATCACAGGCGCGATTGGAAACCGGCAAGACGTCGGCGAAAGACGTGCCCACCCGAAACTCGTCGAAGGAAAAGCCGCCGGGGCCGGTGAGCGAAAATCGATTGACGGTCCCGACGTCAATGTCCACCTTGGTCGCGTCCGCAACGAGTGGCTCGCTATCCCCCGGCACAGGGTTGACGTACAGCCGAAACTCATCGTTCCCTGGCCGCAGATCGGCGCGCACGACGAACAGCGTGCTCGTGCCGGCCGACATAGGATATCCCGAGTTGCGGTTGCCGCCGCCTCCGTAGGTCTCAATAAACCAATTCGAGGTGGCGCCGCCAACCAACAGCCCTGGTCCGCTGGGAAGTCCCCAGCCAAACCATCCGCCATAGGCCCCTGCACCAAGCTCGCCCTCCGGACGCAACAGAAAACTAAAGTAGGCGCGTGAGGTGCGAATCGGCTGGAAGCTTCGTGTGATCGTTCGGTTCTCTCCATACGCCGACGCGAAGGCCCGTTGTCCGGAAACTGCAAGTTTGAACGAAGGGTCGAACAGCGATTCTGCCTCAACTCCAAATGCTGCATCGCCGCTCCAGGAACCAATCAAGCCCGATTCGTTTCCACCACTGCCAATCAATTCGCTCGGCGCTTCATAGTCGAAGCCCTCGTAAACAAGCAACTCGGCACTCGCGACACCCACCGCCCACCCCAGCATGGCACCAAGCAAACGAGCTCCCCACGAAGACGCTGACCACGGTGACTTCCAACTCACGGTCGAGTAACCTTTCGTCGTTACGCACATTGCCCGTTTCAACCTTCTGGTCAACTTGCACAAAATTCGCGCTGGAATTTAGCCGCTTGGCTCGGCCATTCTGGATGCTAACGATCGGAACTGTCGCCGGCAAGCGTTTTGGCGCCGAACGCGTGGACACAGCCACATGTGATGTGAGTGTCAGACCGCCAGAGCGTGTCGCGAGCTTGACAACGTGCCGTCGACTTAACGCGTGCTTATTCGGCACTAATTCGCTAGAATGCGGCCACTATGCTGCCTGCTCTCACGTCGATAGCTGAAAACAAGATCACTACCTCCTGGTCTCCTGGTAATAACACTTCGAATATGACACGAACAAGTCATCATCAATCTTGGAGAAAGATCTTTGTCTTGACATTGGTGTCAATGGTATGCCGCTGCGGTATTGGATCAGCACAGGTGACGAGTTTCTTGGAATCATTTCGTGGCGACGGCCAGTTCACTTCGGTTGACGGCAACATTGAGGGACTTAATGCGCCTGGCTGGTCGATATCGCAGTACCTAGCGGAGCCGGGTTCATCGGTGTCTGTTGATGAGATCGAAGTCACGGAGACAGGGCTTCAATTCTCAAATACGGCGGACGGCTTCAATCAAGTGATGAGGACACAAGTAAGTCATGCCGTGAAAGGGCTGCGGAGTTTTACGGAAGAGGTTGCGATTGACGGTCTTCTGTTTGATATCGCAACCGGCAATCCAGATGCTTCCGCTGGACTACGCTTGTGGCACGAGTTCGAGCCACCCCAAGGGCTTCAAGGGTTCGGACTGACGCTTTCCCTAGGAAACGATCTGACAGGCAGTTCAGAGTTTGCCTACGTTGAGGGAAACGGTCCGACCGTCCGCAAAATGGTCGTGCCGCTGGGCCAGAACATCGCCTTCGGCATTGATTACGACGACGATACCGGGCTGCTTACCACATGGTACGACAACAACACGCGCGATGACATTTCGCGTCCTTATGGCCTGACGCCAATCGTTTACGATGGCTGGGACGTTTTTCCTCAACACACGACTCAATTGAGTATCTCGGCATGGACTCGGGCGACAGCGAATGGGATCCTAGAGCACTGGAAACTGCGGCCTGTCAGCGACGTAGTAGGTGATTTTAGCGGAAACCAAGAGCTTGACCTTGCCGATGTCGAATTGCTCACGGTGGCCATCTTGAACTCGACAGCTGATGAGGTTTTCGATTTAGATGGCAACAAAGTGGTCGACCAACAAGACCTCACCTACTGGATCCATGAGTTGAAGCAGACCGTCATAGGTGATGCCGATCTTGATGGTCAATTCAGCAGTGCCGATCTGATCAACGTCTTCCAAGCCGGTGAATACGAAGACGCGATTTTCAGAAACTCGACTTGGTCAACTGGCGACTGGAACGGTGACGGCGAGTTCACAACCGGCGACTTGGTCGTCGCCTTCCAAGACGGTGGCTACGAGCAAAGTCCGCAAGCGGCCGCATACGTGGTCCCAGAGCCAAGCGGAATGCTCGGGCTACTTAGTAGTGGCCTGGGCCTGGCCGCCTGGCGCAGAAACAAGTCAGGACCTGACCCGAACGCAAATGATTTAGAAAGTGGTGGCAGCCGACACCCAAACACCTTATTCTAACTGGACTACATCACTTCGGCTGTTTCCTGCGCGATTTAGAGTCCGGATGCTGACGTTCGCCGTTTTGGCGCTGGCCTCGGTTCTCGGCCAGAAACCGTGGCTAACGCCAAAACGGCGAACTCGAAGTGACGTTGTCCAGCTAATCGACCCGACGAATTGGAGTGACAACGACCGCGACAAGCTGGGTATAGCCCGGTCTCTACGCGGATTGCGGTCCGCTAGGATCGTCTTCCTCCAGTTCGAGGATCGCCGTATCAATGAGTGCCGCATTGCTTTTCAGAATGTGGGAACGAACAAAGTGGCTATCGTCTTCAATCAACGATCGAAGGTAGCTACACCTTGCCTTCGGATATAACTCAACTGCCTCCGATATTTCGTATGCCATAGTTTTAGCTAGACCGATGCGCTTGCCAAGTCGTGAGCGGAGGTCAGGCGAACTGTCCTCGTTGCGAACGAAGTCTTCTCGTTCTGACGAGTCCGAACTCTGCACAGGCCGGTGATATAGGTGTAGGGATACGGATACGTCGGATAGTAGAGACGCGAAGGCTCGACGATTGGGTCGATGTCACCTGCTGCTAGCGAGGGGTGCATCACCGACGACACGTCGCCGCTATGATGCATACCAAGAGCGTGGCCAATTTCGTCACGCAAGACTTGCGAAAGAAACGACCAGACCGTGATCGCCGTTGTGTAGATACCACGATCGCTGAGACGTACGTGCAGGGCGCGTTGGCAGTTGCTGCTCGGCTGCACAACGTCGGCTCAACGTTTTGAATTAGTCTGCCGATCTCAGGCTTCTCATTTCCTCGCGCAATATACATTACCACTTTCGTCGTTTCACTTCCTCACGCGGTTCGAGAACAATGATCGCGGCTTCACGACGAAACTCGTCGATTGTCGGAGGTATCCCTTCGTCGCCCGCGTTTGTCGCGAAGTTGGCATGACTGATCTGGACGCTCAGATCGAGCTTGCTGCCCTGCGGTACATTCGTTGCCCGCCAGCGTCCTGCCTGATCGGTCACAATCTCCCCGCCCCCAGCCAACCATCTCGAATGCAACGGCCGACGAACCGGCTGAGTCGGGTCCGCAGCGTAGAATTCAAGTACCGACAGGTTCTCGATTTCAACGAATGCATTTGAAATAGGCGCACCATTCTCGTCCTGAACAATGCCGCCGATCGTAGTCCCGCTACTCAGCGTCATTTCGTAGTTATTGGGAATCTCGTGGTCGTCAGGCTGTGAATCAGCAGCCCACATCGCGTGTAGCGGTACATACCCTGCCTTCTCAACCCAGACTCTGAGATCGACGGAGGTTCCTGACCATGAAAGTGTCGCTTGTCCACGTTCATCCGTGAAATAGTAATGATTCTTGATTTTATGCCTTCCATCGGCCGGAGCGCCGTCCGGGAGATATACGTGGTTTTGGAAGATCTTGACATCGGACAGTGGTCTTCCCTGCTCGTCCACAATGCGCATCGTCATAGTTTGACTGTCCTCGGCGTGTGGCAGTTCGAGCAGTCGCCAGCCTGATTCGATCGGTGAAAAGCCCTCGGGCAACTGGGTTGCAGCACTAAAGAGTGGCGGAGTCTCCGGATTGAACCGCCACGTCCGCAGACTTCCACTCTCGATACGACGTAAATCAGCCATATCGAAATTCGTTCCGTTCACGCTCGCGGCGACAAATGAATCTGTGCTACCCAACAACCGCGTGCGTTCTAGTGTTGCACCATTGAAATCGCATTCACGAAATGAGTTAACACCTGCTGAAAGCAACGCACCGGACAACTGCGCATTCTTGAAATTTGTCCGGTGAAAAGCAGCTGTGCCGCCCAGCAACATCGCTCCGCCTAATTGTGCTCGCTCAAAAGAGGCTTGCCGAAACCCACCATCCCCGCCACTTAGCTTCGAATTAGTCAGCTCGGCTTTGACGAAGCTTGCCCGATTAAACGCATTTCGGCCCGCGGCGCGAGACAGCTTTACCCCGTCGAAGTTCATCCCGAAGTAGGATCCTTGAGTAGCAAAATCACTGTCGGCGACTTGTCCAATTGCGTCTGCCTGAGGAATCGCTGCATCTTTTCGCTGAGTCGACTGAACAGGAAGCTCGTTCGCAGGCTCTGTCCGTGGCGACGAGTCGCTGGAACCGGCAACTTCTCGAATGCTAACCGTCGTTTCAGCGCCACGACCGACCACGATCACGCCGTCATGAATGGATAGCCGATCGAACTCACCATTTACGTTGACTTCGTATTCGCCTGCATAGACTCGAATCGCAGTGCCATCGCGATTGACGGTCAACGTTTCGTAGAGCTGACCGCTCTTCTTTATCGTGATTGGCACATTGTCGACGTCGCTCTTGATCTGAATGGTGCCCTTGTTCGACTCGAGGATGACGACGATACCTGCCATCATCGCGAGAAAACCTAACACTGTAGCAAGCAACTTCCGATTCCAGCGAAGTGGTGGGTGACTTCGCTGACGTGCGGCGACTGGTATGAGCGGTCGCGTGGGTTCCGGCGTTCGTTGAGGCTGCTTTAAGTGCGCCAGCCACTCGCTCAAGTACCGCTCAACGACTTCCGCAGTCTGAGGACGATCATCGGGCGACTTGGCGTGGCACCAATCGATCAACTCGGCCAGCCATGCTGGCACACTCGTCTGCCGTTCTGTCACATCCGGCGACGGCTCATCGCAGATCTTCGTCAGTACGGTTCGAACTTCATCCGATTGAAATGGCGGCGATCCCGTCGCCATGGTGTATAGCACGCTGCCGAGCGAGAACAGATCACTTCGGTGATCCAACGGTTTGCCCAGCGCTTGCTCGGGAGACATGAAGAGTGGCGTTCCAGCGACTAAGCCGGTGTGCGTGATGCGCGCATCATCAACGGTGCGTGCTAATCCGAAGTCGGTGATCGTGACTCGTTCGACTCCTTGATCCAACAAGATGTTGGCAGGCTTGATGTCGCGATGCACGAGTCCCAGCGTGTGCGCGGCGTTGAGTCCCGCGGCAATTTGCTGGCCCACGCGCAGCAGCGGCTCCAACTCAAATGGGCCTTCTCGGTCAATCCGCTGTTGCAACGATTCGCCGGCGACGTAGGGCATGACGAGGAAGGGCAACCCATGCCACTTCGCGACACGATGAATCGCGATGACGTTGTAATGCAAGACCGCCGCCGCGGCCTTTGCCTCCCGTTCAAACCTTCTTTGGGCGGCCGCACTACTCGCCAAGCGTGGCGCTAGTACCTTGACAGCAACGAAACGATTTAGCGAACGCTCGAACCCCTTCAGCACGATTGCCATACCACCGTGGCCAACAACACCAACAATTTCATAGCCAGCAAACCGGCCCAGCATGCAAGGGTCATCGGTTGGGTCGAGCCACCCCGAGAGTTCACGATGCAGTAGCGACGACGTCGAGTGGTCAACCCGATCGGGGTTGGTGAGACTCGTGACAACAGGCAATGACGGATCGATCGTGTCTCCATCAAACTCATCGTCAGTCAAGCTCAACGTGACTTCACTCCAACCCCATCGCTGTGCCGCTGACGTGGTAATGCGCTCCGCGCACTGAACGCACGCAGTTAGATGCGCCTCCATTTCTGCCGCCTCCTGCGACGACAAATCGGCCTCAAGATATCGTTCGATCGCTTCGTCACTGAAGTGCCCGATGAATTGAAGATTCATGGTAGCTCTACCTCCATCGTTATGTCATGCGTGACTTGTTGCAACCGGCGCATCACCCGACTGCGAGCGGTGTAGACCGCGCCGCGAGACATTTGCAGCTCCTCAGCACATTCATCCACGGAAGACTCGCCAACCGTCGTTCGCCAGAAAGCATGCCAAGTCGCTTCAGCAAACTCAGTGCGTACCTGTCGAGCGGCCGATCGAAAGACGGCTCGCATGAACTCCGTCTCGATGTGACGATTGACAGCGTCCTGATCACTGCTTGAGTCATTCAGCAACTGAAATAGTTGCGTCTCACCGACCAGCTTATCGCGAGGAACTCGAGTCACTGCATTGCGAACTGCGTTCTTCGTAACGGTCGTCAACCAAGCACGAAAACGCCCCTTCTTGGCGTCTTTTCGCCACGATCCAATCGTGCGCGAAATCGATACCAACACCACCTGGGCAACGTCGTCCGCATCGCTCTCCTGCAAGCCGCTTTGCTTCGCAAGTCTCACGATCATCGGGCGATAGATATCGGCAAACTCGTACCACGCCCGTTCACATCGCCCGTGACTCAGACGAAGCAGGAGACTCTCGCGCGTTTCCATGGGTTTCGACATCAACCTGACCCTCTCGCTATTACAACTACACAGCGAGTCGTCATCTTATGTCAGGAAATCTGTGAAAATGTGACTTTATCGCCGAAAGCCGGTTCCCTAACGGACCCAACAGGAAGGCAGATAAGAAGATAGGAGTTCCCGAAGGTGGCGAGCACGATCAAGCCGTTAGTTGAAGCGAGACCGGCTGATATCATTGCGCACCGAACTCGTCGCTTCGCGGCTAGGATATTCTCACTTTATTGCCAAGATTTCGAGGTCCGAAGGCAGACTGGCAGACGTCAGTTGATTGGGCCAAGATGCTAGTCTAACAATTCCAGTTCCGCCGTGGGCCGTGCCGATGAGTCTCCCTGCTACTGACAACGAATTGCTCCTGCGATTTGTCAACGACCACGACGACGATGCATTTCGTGAGTTTGTGAATCGCCACATCGCGATCGTCATGAACGTATGTCGTCAAGTTAGCCCAAATCTCCAGGACGCTGAAGACGCATGCCAAGCGACGCTCATGATACTTTCGCAGCAGGCGTCCAATTTGATTACGATCCGCACGCTCGCTGGATGGTTGCACCGCGTTGCCTACCGAGCATCAATTGATGTGGTTCGCAAGCATCGACGTCGAAAGCAGGACGCCTTGCCGCAGGAGCTACCGTGCTCCGACAACTCGGCGTTCGAGGCAATTCTACGGCGTGAGCAGTTGATTTCTCTGCATGAAGAACTCGATCGCCTGCCCGTACGATATCGCGACGCCATCGTACTGTGCGATCTCGAAGGGCAGGCGATTGCCGCTGCCGCCTCCATGATGGACTTAACCGATGCGTCCGTCAAAGCTTCACTGGCGCGTGGGCGTCGCATGTTGCGAGTCAGACTAATCCGCCGCGGCTTCGCTCTATCCGCAGCGATCGCGTTGATGCTGGACGGCCAAATGTCGCCCGCACTTGAAAACACAGCCGCTCCGTTGACTGCGGCACTTCAGGCCAGGAGGTTGACGATCCAGCGTCATTCGCAGGTCAATCGGCCACTTCGTTATGGCGGACGCATTCGCTGTCTGACTCGCTCGAGTCGACAAGGGACTGTCGTGGCCCTATCTATTATCGCGATCAGCGGCATCTTATTGATGTTCGGTCTGAACAAGTTCGACTCTCCCGCAAGCGAATCACCGCAAGTTGTTGACAATTTCGTGACGGTCCCGCCCTCAGATGAACGGCCACCATCTGTCGCGAGCGTGACTCTACCGATTACTACATCGACTCGCTACGCAAACGAAAGTGGCACTTCGCCAGACACTGGCTTGGTAACGAGCGAAACTGCGTTGGCCGCTCAGCAAGAGAGCGCAAAAGCAATGGGTAGAACTTCCGACGACGCCGGCGAATCGCGCACCGACGCCGTACAATCCCAGCCGGTACTCAATTCTGGCCACAAAGCCGCTGCAGTCTCTTTGAGTGACTATCGGCTGAAGCCAGGCGACACGCTCGGTATTGCAGTGCGACGGCTCATCGGATTCAACGACAACACGCCCTTGATGATCCGGTCGCCACGCAAATCCGCGCTGCCGCCGGCGCTAGGGATACCGGTCACTGTCGACGCCAGTGGAGCAGTATCCATTCCCCTCCCCTTGCCTGCTGTCAACGTTAGCAACCTCACCTTGGCCGACGCGCAACTGGCAATCGAGCAGGCAATGAATCGCTCCAAACTCTTTAAACCCGATCAGGCCGTCGTCTTGACGACGCTGCTCGAAGTTGCTTCGGACGAGACGTCGGAATTGCTCAGTAGTTACCGTGCACAACCGGGCGATGTCTTAGGAATTTACGTCGAAGCCGTATTCGGAGACCGTAACAACATGGAAGTCCATTTTCCGAGAGACGAGCGTTTGCCCGCGAGCTTTGGTTTTCCCATCCCGGTTCGATCCGACGGCACCATTTCACTCCCACTGATTCGTCAGGTCGACGTATCAAATCTGTCCCTATCTGAAATCAGGCAGCGAATCGTCGACGCCTACAGTGAGGGACCGAGTCCATACTTAAGGCGTTCCGACGCATGCGTACATGTGTCACTCGATCACGTTGAAAGCCGCTAGGAATGTGCGTGCGCAATGAACCGCGGCTAGACCGTTGAACTTGGCCGCTGTGCACGATGCAAGTTTAAGTCAATTCGTCGCTATTGCTGGGCATGGGCAGTGATTGCAACATATGTCGTTGCAGAATTGCCGGCCTTAGCGCTTTTATTCGCACCCCGCCCGTCCGGCTGATCGGACGCTCCGCCCTCATCGCGAAACACGCGCATCAACAGCGCATCGCCCTGACGTAAAACTGCGTTCGCTTCCACTGTTGTTCCGTAAGGACCTTGCTCGACCTGCGACTTAAGCAACAGGTCACCGTCCGCTGTGACATGCGGTGTGACGGCGACTTTGAGTCGGGCTACCTCGACAGTCGACTCATCGCCTGCAGACACGACGATACCAGGCGCCGCATCCAACTTGACAATCTCGTTCCTCTGCAAGATTCTCAACATGGGATCAAAGGTGCTCGACTCGACTAAAAGTGCCGTTCCATTTGTGTCTCCCCAGTACTCAGCGAGATTGTCGTTGGCGTCCGTAACAACGCTCACGAGTAGCCGTATCTTCTCGTTCGGCTGACTCTGAAGTCGCGTGGCAAGCATTGGTGCACGGGCGAGCACCGTTCGGCTCCCACGTTCCGCTACGTGCCGTCGTTGCGGTGCTGCCTTTGGCCGTGGTACGTAGCAGAGAGATGAAGAATGCGTCCGTCATTCGCTCTTCTTTCTGGCGTCCTTGAATCGTTTTTCTGCATTCGCGACCAAACGCTTGAGTTCGTCAATCTCCTCGCGAGAAAACGAATCACGATTGACTAAGTGCGCGACGAGTGGCGCGACTTGGCCATTGCTGACTCGCTGGACCAAGAGATCCAGGTCGCTACGCTGCACATCAACGGGTGATAACGAAGCCGAGTACTTGGCAGGCCGCTCCTTCGACTTGACCGCAACGCCCTTCTTTACAAGGCGATTCAACCGGGTTTGTACGGTCGTGTATCCAATCGGGAGCCCCAATGCGTGTTGTGCTTCGAGGATCGTTACTCCACCTGCTCTCCACAGCATTTGCAGAAGTTCTAGTTCACCGGCCGCTAGCCGAGGCACTTCGCGTTTTTGTTTCGTCATGACTCTCATTCGACGTAATTCGCCTGCAGACTGAATGCCTGGATTATTACGACCATAGTCATAGTACACAAGGGCAGTGGTGGACGAATTGGAGAACTCTATCGGCTTCCGAGAGCGACACGCTCACGCCGAGCACACAGCGTCGTCCGGCAGGAAGGATGCCAATCGCGATTAGCCCGGCGCAGTCACGCAAGCTGCCGGCATGCCGAACCTTCTCATAACGCTCGTCTAGGATGACATACGGCACTGTGCCCCGAGCGGTCGATTTCTCCAGGCCCCGAGCTCTTCGTCCATGAGTTGCGCGGCGTGACTGACCTGAGTGCTGGTGATATCCAGACCACAAAGCTCCCGCGTGATTTCCGCCACTTTCCGCGTCGAAACACCCTGCACGTACATCTCAGCGTGCGCAGGTCTGCCTCACCGCGCGAAGATGGACCAGTGACTGACGGCTGGTGTCGTTAACCCGTAGCCGCAGGCGAGGCAACACGGCGAGGCAACACGGCCTGGCGGCACGGCCAGGCGGCACGGCAGGTTGGGCTAGTGTCTGGCCGGAATCCGGTTTGAAGCGAAAAAAACAGATCAATTTGAAAAAAAGCTCCTCGAAGACTGAACGCGTTTAGGGGTTCGCGCGTTGAACTTGTTGACCAAAACGTAATTCAGCCGCAAATCTTCGAGGAGCGTTTAGATGCGACAGCACTACGATAAGCAGCGCCGGCTCGATTGGACAGTGAACTCAAGCTCAACCACGATTGTCGTGACGAAGTTGTTCCCGTTATGGCTGGCCTGCAGTACTTGTACTCCTGCGATGAACTCCGTCTCAAGATCGTGCAACTGATAGCGGAAGACATCAATGAAGACTCACGTCGAGATGTGGGTCGACCGGGTTTGGACGATTGGAAAATCGTCGTTCTTGCCGCAGTTCGCCTCGGATGCAATTACGATGATTGAGCAACAGTATTTCTGTAAATTCGGTTGATCTTCTTTCGCTATGATTAAGAAGAGTATCTAAGTTGAGCGGCTTCGCCGCCGATCTATTTTTTTCGCGTTCACGCAGACCAGGGGGCTCATTGCCGCCCCCTTGGACCCCGCTAGTCTTTCTCTGAGTTCCCTTCGCTATCGCGTTGGTTGGTTATTGCGACGTCTTTATTCGAGCGTAATGTCGAACCGTCCTTGTGCACCGGCCGACCGCAACTTTGGGACGCCAAGTCCGCGATCCCACCTGGCCTGGAGCCCGCCGCTGACCGCAAACACAGAGAGCGATGGACTGACCGATATCGAGCGCGGCGATCGAGGGGGCAAGTGCTTCGGGCTGCCAACCTCGGGCAATTGCACCGGTTGCGGCACTGCCGAACGGGCGAGCTCCAAAGACTCGCTATGCTGCCCACGTCACGCCCACCTGACGCACAAAAGTTGGAGAGCGGCGCGGGGAAAGTGGCCAGCGCCGAGATGTTTTCAAAGTGATCGACGTGCGCAGTGACGAGAAGCACAAAAGCGAATTCGGAGCGAAGGTTATCGCTGAAGATCATCGGCCGCGTCTTAAGAATGCCGAGACTGGCAGGACAATTGGAACTCCTCATACTGGCTGACGCTCTTTGCGTCGCCAAACCAAGGTTCCATAAATCACGGCAGTGATGAGAATCTGCGCCGAGCACGGTTCCGGAACGACTGCTGCTTCCGCACCACGTGGTCCTCGTTCATAACCGCCGTCTTGAAAGGCTGCGACAAAGTCACCGCTTGAAAAAACCGCGTCACCATCCCAGTCGCCTTCGCCCCAGCCGGCCTCTTGCCCAGTTTCGTATTTGCCGATCTGGAAAACCTGAACAAAGTCGCCACTGTTGAATTCATCGTCGAGATTGGCGTCACCAAAATAAGTGTTCATCGTTTCGCGTACAAGAATTCCTCGGTCGGCAAAGTCGAGTGTCTGGTCGCGCTTCAGGTCAAACCGTGAATCGTCGCTTTCAATACGCGTAGCCTGTGTTAATTGGTCAACGTCTTGTTCGTCGACACTGCCATCCGAATTAAAGTCACCAGAAATCCGACTGATGGGCGTAGTTGAAATCCACATTTCGTGAATGGTCGAAGATCCGTCACTTACTCCGAAACTTGGGAATTCAACGACGGGATACGCACGGTCGAAGAATACGTTGACCAATGACTCGGGGTCTCCATCGCGCCAAAGGTATCCATCGATCGTATTATCCAAGACATCGACCTGAATGATCACCCGTTCTCCTTGAACGTCATACGGAAGATCAACCGCTACGTTGTCTTGGTTGATGCCGGCCCTAAGACGATCCGCGTGCAAACCCGCATGATGGTAGGATTGCTTCCCCACCGCCAAGAACCCCGATTCAAACGTCATGTCAGCTCGGAACGACCATTCCGAACCAGGCGTAATCCGTTCACCGTTGTAACGGTACACGCACCACATCGACCATCCATCATTACTCTCGAGGATCAGATCGCCTGAAACTAACTCTTGGCTTCCGGTTCCCTGGCATTTTTGAATGTAGAGACCATCGGAAGCGATTCCGATATCGCCGTCAACGAAGCTATCCTGCATCAGGTCTTGCGCGAAACCTATGAGAGCGGTCGCATTGAGCGACACGAGCACCGTCACGATCGAGAGCATAGTCTTAGAAATTGTTTCGACAGTCCTCATGATTCTTCCTGTTTGGGAAAACACCTTCCGGTTATTTCGGCTAATCTGAAACGACGTCAGTCAAAGAACTGAAATGGCATTTGGCTCGTTACCAGTTTTGTATTCGACAAGGGCAACCGATCCCCGCGCGCATTTTCGCATAAAGTTGAGTTTGTCGACGCAAGCGTTTAGACTGTGCGGTGTTGCGCGTACAGCGTTTGCGTTTTTTCGACGGGCAGTAGTAAGTGATGAAGAATAATGATCATCAACGAGAACTGATTGCCTTAGCCGTTGCTGGGGACCGTCTCGCTTTGCAGAAATTGCTTGTCGCTGAAGGCCGTAACGTGGAACGTTACGCTGCAGGCAAGTTGCCAACGGCGCTCAACGGCAAGGTGGACGCAAGCGATATCACTCAACAAACTTTTTTGGAAGCGTTCTCATCGGTTGGGCGATTTCGTGTGGAACTTGGCGAGTCCTTTCGAGCGTGGCTGTTTGGAATCGCGGATCACGTTATCAAGGACGCTGTCAAACATGTTCAGCGAGTTAAGCGTGGTGGGCAGTTCCAACATGTGCGGACAGTCGCACCTACGGCGTCTTGCTCAGTTGCGGTTTTGGTCGAACTATTGTCTGCGGACAGCCATAGTCCCAGCTATTCCGTCATGGGACACGAGGCGGTTCAGGCGGTGGAAGACGCTATTGCCGCACTTCCGGACGACCATCGACTAGCCGTTCGGTTGCGTTTGCTTGAAGGGAAATCTCTTGAGGAGACAGCGCAGCTGATGGATCGGACTCCAGGTGCCGTCCAGGGTCTGATTGATCGAGCGAAGAAAACAATGCGCGGCAAATTGGGGCGTTTGTCGAAGTACCGATAGGTGCTGTAGTTTTCTTGAGTTGAGATTTCTCGGCCGTCAGTGGAGGATCGCCGGCTCAATCGAGGCAAGCTCGACAGGGCGTCCGCGTGCGCAGGCGGCGTTGTCAGATTCCCCTGCAGCGGCGTTGGGTTAACAAACGGGCGAATCCTCAAGATACGTTTGGACAAGAAACCGATGAGCAGCGGGAATCTACCTGAGCAGTCGACAACGGACACAGAACGTACTGAGCGCGTTCGTCAAGTGATCGAAGACTGCATGGACCGCCGTGCAGCAGGAGCATCGGTCACCGATGCGGAGCTGATTGCGAATCATTCCGATTTGATGCCGGAACTCGACAGCGCTTTACGATTCTTACGTCTCGCCGAAACTGCGGAACAACACGCCAGGCACCTCGCCGCGGCCGGATTGCATGTTCGCTGTCCTCACTGCCAGATCGCTCTCGAAGTTGTCGAAGAGAGTTCGGTTTCTGATCTTACCTGCCCTTCATGTGGCAGTCGGCTGAGCTTGACAGACGATTCGGAGAGAACGTTTCGAGTTGATTGCGAAGAGATGGTCAATCATTTCCGGCTAGTCGAAAGAGTCGGCGTGGGAGCGTTTGGCGGCGTCTGGCGTGCTCACGATACGCAGCTCGATCGCACAGTTGCGTTGAAGGTCCCACGGAAGGGGCAAATGGACCCCGAGGATCAAGAGCAGTTTATTCGCGAGGCCCG
>JAGQPK010000149.1 GCA_020426755.1 Planctomycetales bacterium | reverse complement strand
GGAACTATGCGTTTTTTCTATCCTGAAATCTCAACGGAGTGCCATTGGGCGCTAGCCGCGGTTCTTACCCGAGCCGGATGCTCGAGCGAGCTGCAAACCGACGCTAACGCGTTGCGGCGAACTACAACCTGACAGCGACCACCCCAGCGGGGTACTTGCCTTACAGGCCGGTAACTTCCGATCATGGGTTATGCTTAAAAGCTCTGCCAACCCGCAATCGTGGGAATCCATTTAGCCTTCTAGGCGGAGACAGTTCGCGTCAACGCGGCGACGAGTGACGTGACTGAGCTTGCATCGACGCCCTCACATCTGTGCCATGTCAACAAGTATGTACACCGAAAGTGTCTTGGTCGTTATCGTTAACTACCGGACCGCACAACTGACCATCGATTGCCTCGAATCCTTGCGGACCGAACTGGCGGTCATGCCCAACTTGCGTGTCGTCGTTACGGACAACGCTTCGGGCGATGATTCCAACGAGCAGATCGCTGGCTATTTGGCCGGCGCGGGATTTGGTGATCGAGTTGAATTCATGCCGCTATCGACCAATGGCGGCTTCGCCTTTGGCAACAACGCCGCGATTCGACCGGCCCTGGCGGTCGACAATCCGCCAGACTTTGTGCTGCTGCTCAATCCCGACACCTTGGTGCGGCCGCGCGGGATCGTTGAACTCGTCGAATTTATGCGGCACCATGCGGAGGTCGGCATCGTCGGTAGCCGGCTGGAAGATCCGGACGGCACGGCCCAGGTCTCGGCGTTCCGCTTCCCGTCCGTAATTAGCGAGTTCGATCACGCCTTGCGGTTGGGGCTGGTCACTCGCTTCGTGAAGCACAAGGTGGTGGCCCCACCGATTCCGCAGTCGGAAGTTCAAATTGATTGGGTGGCCGGCGCGAGTATGCTCATTCGGCGCCAAGTGTTTGACGCGATCGGCTTACTCGACGAAAACTATTTCATGTACTACGAAGAAGTCGACTTCTGCTGGCGAGCGAAAGAGGCAGGTTGGAGTTGCTGGTACGCGCCGCAAAGCCACGTGGTCCATTTAGTCGGCCAGGCATCGGGAGTGACGATTCGCAATGTTCGCCCCAAGCGCCGACCTGATTATTGGTTCGATTCGCGGCGACGCTATTTTGTCCGCACCTTGGGCAAAATGGGTGCCGTATTGAGCGACGCGGGTACACTGTTTGGTTTGGCCGTCTGGCAAGTCCGTTGTCTGGTTCAGCGAAAGCAAAATATGGATCCGCCCCGCTTGCTGTTCGACCAATTGCGACACAGCGTGTTTTTGCGAGGTTTCTCGTCATGAGCGATCCTCTCGACGAAGTGGGACTATGGGCACTCATTCGGGAAGACTTGAGTTGCCATCGCAACGACTGGTCGCGTCCCGGCTTTCGTGCGATTGCCGTTTGCCGCTTTGGCCAATGGCGGATGCGAATTCGCTCCAAGTTACTGCGGGCTCCGTTCAGCATGCTTTATCGAGCGATGTTTCGCCGTTGCCGCAATGGCTATGGCGTGGAGTTGCCTTATTCGGTGAAGCTGGGCCGAAGGGTCGTGATCGAGCATCAAGGCGCCATCGTCATTCATGGCAGCGCCGTGATCGGCGACGATTGCGTCATCCGGCAAGGCGTGACGCTTGGCAATCGCTACAACGATCGCCCGCGTGAGGCGCCGCAACTGGGTAAGGGTGTCAACGTCGGTGCGGGCGCAAAGCTGCTAGGCGCCATCACGATTGGAGACCACGCAACTATCGGCGCCAATGCCGTCGTGCTTAACGATGTGGCCCCGGGTGATACGGTCGTCGGTATCCCCGCGCGTCCCCTACGCAAGAAGTCGGCAGGTTCGAGTCC
This sequence comes from Planctomycetales bacterium, assembly GCA_020426755.1. Classification (GTDB taxonomy): domain Bacteria; phylum Planctomycetota; class Planctomycetia; order Pirellulales; family Pirellulaceae; genus JAGQPK01. Next base: position 7,739 of record JAGQPK010000149.1, on the reverse strand, counting down.
CGATGACATCGATACGGAAGACTATTTCGAAACTGACACAACCATGGCATAACAGCGATCCCAGCCAGGTGTTTTTCTAATGGCTCAATCGAATCCAGCCTTCCGCATCAAGATCTGCGGAGTCACGCGCGCAGATGACATCCTGGCAGTTGCCAATTCTGCGGCCGACGCCATCGGGCTTAATTTCTATCCGCGCAGTTCGCGGTACGTGCCGCTTGATCAGGCCGAGCGTTTGGCAGACCACTGCCCCGATCACCTGCAGCGAGTTGGAGTCTTCGTCAACGCGTCGCGTGACGAGCTGCTCAAACATGCGGCGCGGTGCGGCCTAGGATGGCTGCAATTGCATGGAGACGAGCCGCCCGAACTAGTTGCCGAACTGGGCGACTATCGCATCATTCGCGCATTCCGCTGCGGTGCCGACGGTTTGGCGCCAGTCACTAAGTTCTTGGACGCGTTGACGGTCGAGGATCGACAGCGACTCACCGTCTTACTCGATGCCGCTCAGCCTGGCCAGTATGGTGGCACGGGCCATACGCTCGATTGGCACGCGCTGGCTAATGAGATTGGCCAATTGCGCGACGTGCCCTGGATATTGGCGGGTGGTCTAACGCCACACAACGTGGCCGCCGCGATCAACTGCCTTCAACCGCAGGGCGTCGACACGGCAAGCGGTGTAGAGATCGCACCCGGCATCAAGGACCCGGCAGCAATCGAGAGTTTTGCCGCCGCAGCCGACGAAGCGTTCAAAAGCCTGAGCTAGTTCCGTGCGGACACGCACACCGTTGCGATTGTAACTGACTGCGGACGCGGCTTCATTTCGAGTGCGGCCGCGCAGCTATCGCCTTTGTTTCCAGTGCGGCCGCGCAGCTGCCGCTTTCTGGCGAGACAATTCGGCGTCTAAGTTCGTCACCGCCAAAACGGCCGGATTCCAGCGTATTCGACGCGACGAACTCAAACGAAAAGCGATAGCTGCGCGATCGCACTCCAAAGCGCGCTCGCAGGTGTTGTATCGCACGCGATTGCCGGGCATGCCCAACTGGACATGCAGAAACAGGCGTCGCAGTGGCAATTCCAGCCATCAATTACGATTGATTTTGTGTGGGGAGATTCGCGGCAAGTCGGGTTGCGATACGGAGGAGAGCGCCTATGATTAGGTAGTTTGTACTGAGCAATTTACGTCTTCAGGAGGCTACCTCGTGGCACAGGTCGATACCCGCGTACCCCACAAAGTCAAAGACATGTCGTTGGCCGAATGGGGCCGACTCGAAATCATGCTGGCCGAAAATGAAATGCCCGGCCTCATGGCCCTGCGCGCCAAATACGGCGAATCCAAGCCACTCAAGGGTGCTCGTATCGCCGGTTGCTTGCATATGACCATCCAAACCGCAGTGCTGATCGAGACGCTCATCGAACTGGGCGCGGAAGTCACCTGGAGCAGCTGCAACAAGTTCTCGACGCAAGATCACGCCGCCGCTGCAATCGCCGCCGCAGGCATCCCGGTTTACGCTTGGAAAGGTGAAACCGATCAGGAATACGATTGGTGCGTCGAGCAAACGATCTACTTCCCCGATGGCAAGCCGCTGAACATGATCTTGGATGACGGTGGCGACCTGACAGCTCTCGTGCACAAGAAGTACCCGGAATTGCTGACCGACGTTCGCGGCCTGTCCGAAGAAACGACGACGGGCATCAAGGAACTTCGCAAGATGTTGGCCAAGGGCACACTGAAGGTGCCGGCCATCAACGTCAACGATTCGGTGACGAAGAGCAAGTTCGACAACCTGTATGGTTGCCGCGAATCGCTCGTCGACGGTATCAAGCGAGCCACGGACGTCATGATCGCCGGTAAAGTCGCTGTCGTCGCTGGCTATGGTGACGTCGGCAAGGGTTGTGCTCATTCGCTGCAACGCTACGGCGCCCGTGTTATCGTGACGGAAATCGATCCAATCAACGCGTTGCAAGCGGCGATGGAAGGCTTCCAGGTCACCACCATGGACGAAGCTGCCGCCATCGGCAACATCTTTGTCACGACGACCGGTTGCCGCGACATCATTCTCGGCAAGCACATGGCGGCCATGCCGAATGATGCAATTGTGTGCAACATCGGTCACTTCGATCTCGAAATCGATATGGCTTGGTTGGACGGTCAGAAGGATGTCGAGCGCGTCAACATCAAGCCGCTCGTCGATCGTTACACCTTCGCCGACGGTCACTCAATCATCATCCTCGCCGAAGGCCGCTTGGTGAACCTCGGTTGTGCGACGGGCCACCCATCGTTTGTGATGTCGAACTCCTTCACCAATCAAGTACTCGCACAGATCGCCCTCTGGACGGAAGCTGACAAGTACGAAATCGGCGTGCACGTGCTGCCCAAACAGTTGGATGAAGAGGTCGCTCGACTCCACCTGGAGCAAATCGGCGTCAAGCTGACGACGTTGACTCCCGCACAAGCCGACTACCTCGGCGTGCCGGTTGAAGGCCCGTACAAGCCTGACTACTACCGCTACTAAACTGCGGCTGTAGATCGCCGATCAATCTCGGTACAATAAATAGAAGACCGGCACGGTTCGTCGTGCCGGTCTTTTTTGTTGTTGTGCTGTACTCGTGGACTGCGTGCGCTCGTGGACTGCGACCCCATGCACGCGAACAGCATTCACTTGAAACACGTGAGGATGATATGCCACATACGCTGGTGACCACTGCAACTCACTCTTCATTGTCGTCTGAGTACGTTCGGGCCGCGTACTGTGGCCGGTCGGCACGTGCTCGGCTTGTGTGTTCGCGCTGCTATGGGTTCGCGTTCGTGCTTATTAGCTTGGCCAGCGCCTTAATGTTGCCGACCGCGACAGCAGAGGAGTCGGCAAACGGTTCACGACCACTCGTCGCTTACATTGGCACATTCAGTTCGCCGCTACGCGATACACTGCCGACACAAGTCGACCTGCCGCCGGGCAACGGTCGCGGCATCCATGTGTTCCACGTCGATCGCCGCACGGGCGCGCTGAAGGAAACGAGCGTTGCCGAGTTAGGCACAAGTCCCAGTTGTGTCGTGGTCAATGCCGCCGGAACGCGACTTTACTCCGCGAATGAAACCGACCGAGTTGGCTCGGACAAGCAAGGGAGTATCAGCTCATTCGAAATCGATCGCACGGATGGCAAACTGCAGCACCTCAACACAGTTCCTGCTGGTGGCGCCGGGCCGACTTACGTCAGCATTCATCCTGACGGTCGACATTTGCTTGTCGCCAACTATTTCGGCGGCTCGGTCGCGGTCCTGCCGATTCTCGCTGACGGCACCTTGTCAGCAGCGTCCGATGTGCAACAGGACGAAGGCACGATCGGTCCGACGCGTGCCGAGCACGCGCCGCCCGGCTCATTCGCGATCAGCGGCCACGACCGCACACACGCTCACATGATTCAGGCCGACGCAAGCGGTCGCTTTGTGCTGCACGCGGACCTCGGCCTAGACAAAATCTTCGTCTGGAAGTTTGACGCAGAACGTGGACGACTGCTTGCAAACGATCCCCCGAGCGTGTCGTTGCCCGCCGGTGACGGTCCACGCCACTTCCACTTTCACCCAAACGGCCGCTGGCTCTACTCGATTCAAGAAGAGGGTTCGACGCTCGTCAAATTCGAATATGATGCCGAACACGGAACACTGCGGCCGACGCAGACCATCTCGACGTTGCCACCGGGCTTCGCGGGCAGCAACTTTTGTTCGGAAATACTCGTCTCACATGATGGCAAATTCGTTTATGCCGGCAATCGCCTCCACGATAGCGTCGGTGTTTTTGCGATCGATGCGCAAGGCGATCTGCAGCACGTCGAGGACGTGTGGACGCAAGGTGACTATCCGCGTAGCTTCAGTTTCGATCCGACAGGCAAGTTCTTCTATTGCCTGAACCAACGTGCTGATAACGTGGCGGTTTTCCAGGTTGATTCGTCGACCGGCAAACTGAAGTTCACCGGCCAGTTCACGCCCGTCGGCAATCCGTCGGCGATGGTGTTTCTGGATTTGGCTAAGTGAGGTTCGACACTTGCGCACGTACCTCACCTGCGAGCAGTTAGCTGCCAAAGACAATTGCCACGTTGAAGACGACGACGGAAAGAAGCGAGCATCACAATTGAAACAAGCTGCCATAGCGGCGCCGTCGCAGGCTCCGGTACAGCATTGACACGAGTCCGCGGGCCTTGCTCGTAGCCGCCATCAGCGAACGCCACAATGAGGTCGCTACTCGTGAACTCACCGTCGGCGTCCCAGTCGCCGGTTGTCCAGCTCGAGTTTTTCCGTTGCAAGTCCTCATATTCGCCCGCCGTCATTACTAGAATGATGTCCGACGAGTTAAACTCTCCGTCCAGATTTGCGTCGCCGAAATACGTTCCCTTGACGTCGTGCACCCAATCGGCCAGATCCAGTCCTTCGACTTGACCATCAGCATTAAGATCGAACATCGGCGTTAGGTAGCCTCCTAGCCGAATACCGCAATTGCACAGCCGGCTCGTCAGCAGGTTCAGGTCGTCTACTCCGAAGCTTCCGTCGGCATCAAAGTCGCCAGCGTCCGTAATCTGCATCGTCATGCCAGCCGCGGCCGGATCAAACCCGGTAGGAAACTGCGTCCACTGGTTGTAAATGGTTGTTTCATCGTAGATCGCCTGGTCTAGATCGACAGCATTGCTGAAGAAGGCGTTGTCCAATTTCGCTCCACGCAAATCCACGCCCTGCAAGTTGGCCGAACCTGCATTGGCAATTGTCAGATTAGCGTTTGATAGGTCGGCGCCAGTCAAGTCGGCTTCGAAAAACACTGCTCGCGAAAGATCGGAGTTTGAAAGGATCGTTCCCCTCGCCGTCGAGCCACTGAACACGGCGCCAACAAGATCTTGGCTGCCTAGCAACCAGCCGGAGACATCGTGTTGTAACAGATTGATGTTACCGAGATCCTGCTGTTGATAACTCGCAGTGGAATAGAGCTGTTCCGAACTAAATGATTGGTGGAATTGACCTCCCTTGATATCTTGGTCGCGAAAATCCCAATTCGCGACGTCGACAGATCCCAGTTGCACTCCCCGCAGTGACTTTTGTTGGTAGCTTCGTGTCGAGTAGAGTTGATCGCTCGTCAATGATCTGTGAAAGGTCGCGCCCTCAATAGTCGCTCCGCCAAAATTCGCGCCAACGATCGACGAATCAAGCGAGGCACCTGACAAATCTTGGTCACTGAAATCCCAACCGCCAAGATCCATTGATTGCAGTCCGATGCCACGCAGATTGCGTTGTTGATAGTTGACAGTGGAATAGAACTGCGCCGACGTCAATCCTGACACGGATTCGAAAGTGGTGCGAGTCACGACCGCATCAGTCATGTCGACAGCATCAAGTGAAGTACCGTAAATGAAAGCTCCTGAAAGATCGGCCGCGATCAAGTTGGCTCCGGATAAGTTGCCATCTGTAAAAACAGCCTTTCGCAGATCGGCTTTGATGAATCGAGCGCCAGCGCCGTTGAAGACAAAGAGCTTCCCACCTGCCATCGTCGCTTCAACAAGATCTGCGCCAGCGAATGACATTTCACTCAGGAAAGCCTCCGCAAGATTGGCGTTCCGCAAATTGGCTCCGTCCATTCGCGTATGGTCCAGAGTTGCGCGCGTAAGATTCGCCTGCGACAGATCGGTGCCTCGCAATGACGAGCCTGTGAAGTCGGCATTGCTTAGATTCTGCTGACTGAGATTCCAGCCATCTAGATTGCTGCTGCGGCGGTCATTGTTACCAAATCGCATGCCACTCAAGTCTTGGGCGCGGTAACTGGCGGTACTGTAAAACTGCTGCTCGCTGAGCCAGCCCGCATATCCCATGGGGATGTACGCCGGTGATATCAGGGCATCCGCTAGATTAGCGTCCGTCACGGTCGCGTATGCGATGTCGGCTTGAGCCAAGTTGGCTCCGGACAAGTCGGCGCGTAGCAGGTTTGCTGCCCCGAACCTGGCGTTGCTCAATACAGCCAATCGAAAACTAGCATCCGTGAAATCGAAGTCACTCAATTGAGCAAAACTCAAGTCGAGTTGATCAAGTGACACTTGCGGCCCAGGAGTGATTCCCTCCGTCCCCGGAATCAGCTCGCCAGTATCCCAGCGGAAGATATCCCCCATCGCCGTTTGCGCGGAGCTCGACGTGACTAGAACAATTGCCACGAAGATTCGCAGCAGCAACGCAGTCGACTCACTCCGGTTCATGGCACACCTAGCCTGGATGCTCGTGGATTGAAGAGTAGAAGCGAAGTCCACGCCCGCCCCCCCCCACCATGGTAACTACTCCTCCGTTCGCCGCAACGATCTAGCGCGCCGCGCGGGAACGTTAGTACAACATTTCAACAAACGTGTCGCACCAAGTGATTGCCCGACGATCACGTTCATGCAACTGAGCAGCGTATTGCGAAGCGGCGACGTACCCCGAACTCGTCCCCCATCATCTTCGTCCCAACAGCGCGCACTCTAGGGCGAACTGACTCGTCATGCGGCTCGGACAGCATCCGAGCAAGAAACATTGGCACGCAACGAAGTTGCTCCTGAAACGACTAAACGGAGCCTTGGCTGAACTCGGTTACAATGCGCCCAGAAACATGTCTCAGCTTCGCGATCTGCGGAAAACATCAGATGACGGACTGATATTCTCGCGTGAATGGGCGATAAGTTGCGTCAGTACCATCCTAGCTTCGCCCGTGATCTCCACAGCACCGTTGATGACTATACTGGGATAGCAATTAATAGCGGACCGGCCAGCTGCTCGCCAGTCAACGCAACCATTATCGAATATCCCATTACTCTACGCAAAGGAACCGCATCCATGCGCCATGCCATCGCCGTGCTCAGCCTACTAAGTCTCGCAATGATCAGCGCCGACGCTCGCGCTGAAGTTCAAACCAAGACGATCACCTATCAGCACGATGGTCACGAGTATCGCGGCTTCTTGGCTTGGGATGATGCGAGCGACGCCAAGCGGCCTGGTGTCTTAGTCGTCCACGAATGGTGGGGCCTGAACGAATACGCGCGACAACGCACCAAGCAGCTAGCCGAACTTGGCTATGTCGCGTTTGCCGCTGATATGTATGGTGGCGGTAAGACCGTCGATCACCCGCAGGAAGCCGGCAAGATGGCATCAATCGTGCGGGAGAATGTCAACGATTGGCGTGCCCGAGCCATCGAGGCGCTCGATATCCTCAAGGCCCAACCGCAATGGGATGGCAACCACTTGGCGGCTGTCGGCTATTGCTTTGGCGGATCCACCGCACTGCAACTCGCGTACACCGGCGCGGACCTGGACGCGGTTGTCACGTTCCATGCCGCCCTGCCCGTCGCAACTGCAGACGAAGCCAAGCAAATCAAAGCCAAGCTCCAGATCAACCACGGCGCTGACGACTCGTTCGTGCCAATGACGGCCGTCGCCGCTTTCCGCAAACCGCTTGATGAGGCTCAAGTCGATTACGCGTTCATCGCTTACCCGGGAGCGCGACACAGTTTCACGGTCAAGACCGCCGACGCAATTGGCATCGACGGCCTGAAGTACAACGCTGCCGCCGACGAAAAGTCATGGGCAGCGATGAAGACACTGCTCGCAGACGAATTGAAGTGAATATCGAATATCGAATGTTGAAGTAGCCGTCACTTCAATATTCAGAATTCGAAGTTCAATATTCAAAAGTCTCGCAGCGCTCACGCAACGCTGCCGCCGACGAAAAGCCATGGGCAGCGAT
>JAGQPK010001499.1 GCA_020426755.1 Planctomycetales bacterium | reverse complement strand
TGACAACTGAAACAGGACGATTGCGCCGACGATGGTCAGGGATTGGATTGCCGTCAGAACGTCGAAGCCCGAGCAACTACGACACGACGCGAGCCATCGAGGCACAATGCCCGGCTGCAGATGCAGTATTCGGTGAAGGCGTGACGGTTCGAGCATGAAAGAACTGAGGTCGCGTAACGGAAGGCTTTTGCGACACCGCCCAAAACGAAGCGAGCGATGTTTGAACTACGGAAGATTGCACCGAGGCCACCGCCGGCCAGCCGCCCGTTGCCAAACAACGAAGGTATGCCAAAAGCCGCAGCGTAGAAACCATGTTATGTTACGTTTGGCGTGCGCTCGGTCGCAGAGCTATGCTGCAGTGACAATTTGTTTGCCCACGCTATTGCTGTGATTTATTTTTTGACGCCGCAAGGGCAGCGATGGCAGCGCCAACGCCACCGCATATCCCACCAGTCGTCGCTGCGTTTGTGTCTAGCGACAGTGCTTTAAGTACAAGTACAGATACGACTGCGCCGGCAATCGCACCGACGATCGCCAAGACAATGACTTTGATTGGATTCATGAATCGGGACCTTTTGGAAAGACGAA
>JAGQPK010001498.1 GCA_020426755.1 Planctomycetales bacterium | reverse complement strand
GTAAGCGTAGGCGTTGGGTAGCCACACATGCAGGGGGAACAGCGCCAGCTTGATACTGATTCCCACCGTGAGAAACGCAAATGCAGTCCGGATGGTCCGCGACGACTCGACCGCCGGCAAGCGTTCCGACAAGTCGACCATGTTCAGCGTGCCGGTCATCATATAAGCCAGCCCGATACCGATCAGCAAGAAGGTGCTGCCAATCGTGCCCATCACCAGGTATCGGTACGAAGCCATCAACGCACTTCGCCGGGTGCCCATGCTGATGAGCGAATAGCTCGACAGCGACGAGATTTCCAGGAACACGAACACATTGAAGATGTCGCCGGTGATCGTCATGCCCAGCAACCCGGTCATGCACAGCAAAAACGCAGCGTAGAACAGGTAGTGCTTCTCCTTTGCCACCTCGGTCTCAAGAATCCGCGGGGCGAAGGGCATCACCAGCGATGCGACCGTGGTGACGATCAACAGCACGATGGCCGCCAACGGGTCGACTTCGTAGACAATTCCAATGGGGGCTGGCCATCCGCCCACGTCGTAGACAATCGGGCCGTGGTTCATCACTTCGACCAGCAGCCCAATCGAGCAAGC
>JAGQPK010001497.1 GCA_020426755.1 Planctomycetales bacterium | reverse complement strand
AGTCGAGCCAGCCACCCGATCGTACGATCCACAGCCAGCCGTTAGGTTGCGAATCGTGTTCTAGAACTCGCAGATTTGGCCCTCGTCGATGACTCGTAGGGCGGAGCAGCGATCGAATGAAACGCGGAAGTCGCCATGTGATTCGGATGAAAGGTCGACCGAGAGGGGCGCGTCCGATGTGAAATCGTAGTGAACGCGAAGGACCTCGACGCCAGAGTACGCCTTGGATGTATCAACGAGATCACATTTCGGCTCGAAGTGCATTTCGTTGAGTCCTCACGACGGAAGTTTTTTACGACACCGCCCTAAACGAAGCGGACGATGCCTGAACTACCTACTAGAGATTCTACCACGAGAGGGCGGCTCGAACAGAACAAACGACAGCGGTGTGCCGAAGTCCTATCGCAAAAAAACCATGTTGGGCGAACCTACACGCTGGATTCCGTCATTGCTGCGCGACTGAGAGTATAGAATTGCTCAAGGTCGAGGCGAAGCCGTTCGATCCATTTTGCATAGCGTTCGTCGAGGAACGCGTAGTCAGTGTCGAGGCGTTCAAGGTCACCGTTTAGGACGTCCGCAGCAAGTATCTGAT
>JAGQPK010001496.1 GCA_020426755.1 Planctomycetales bacterium | reverse complement strand
CGTGTCGCTGAGGTGCAACAGCAGATGCTTGCCGCGGGCCTCCGTTCCGACGATGCGCTGGCCAACTAGCGGCGGTTCCAAACGCGGAGCGACCTTGCCACTTGTGGATTCGATAAGTTGCCCGTCGATGATCGGACGCAGTTGAGCTGCGGTGCGAAAGATCGTGTCGCCTTCTGGCATACGGGGTTCCTCGAGGAAATTGAGCAAGTTCATTTGGTGGTCGCGAAAGGCGCAAACCGCAGTTCGTAATTCGCAAGTAGGCGCACTGCCGCGCGTCCTAGTTCGCCGATAGGCGCCAGCCGCGGTTCTCACGGTGCCTGGATTAGCTCCAACGCACAATCGACGGAGGCCGGTGCATCGTTGCTAGCTAGATGGAGCACTACCGCGCCACGATAAACGTGCGGTGCGACCACGGCTGCTAGCAGTAGTTGTTGTGGTAAGAGCCGCATATTCGTTTATCTTAAAACTTCTTTTTTGCCTTATTTTACGCGGTTTGGTGGATCGAAGATTAAATCCAACCGAATTCGCGCTGCTTTCGTTGGCCAATCCGGCTACATTTCCCCGACCATAGCGTTGGGCCGTCGCGAATCGTC
>JAGQPK010001495.1 GCA_020426755.1 Planctomycetales bacterium | reverse complement strand
GCCATCTTATCGACAAAGTGTAGTCGTTCCACACGCGTAGCTTGCACCAAGTGGTGAAGTTGCGCCAACTGTTCTTGGCGGCGACTTGCCCCCTCGCGGTCAGCCAACTGTTGCACCGCCCAGCCCAAGCTGCCCTTTGCCAAGCGTGCCAGCAACGCGGCTTCGCTGGCCGAAGCCTCCCACCCCTGCACCAGTGCGCTTTCCACCTCGGGCACGGTCAAAGGGCGCAGCTCAAGCACCTGACAACGGCTGACAATGGTTGGGAGGATGCTTTCACGGTCACGTGCGCTTAATATCAGCAGCACATGGTCGGGCGGCTCCTCCAGCGTCTTCAACAGCTTGTTGGCAAAACCCGCATTGGCCGTGTGAAAATCTTGGATAAAGAAAACCTTGTATCGCCCTTCCATCGGACGCAAAGCCGCCTCGTGAATAATCTCCGCGGACTGCTCCACCCGCAACGTGCCACCCGCCCGATCCACTGCCCCATCCCGATCAAGGGGTTGAACCACGCGAAAGTCAGGATGATTGTCATGCAGCAACAAACGACAGGCACGACATTCACCACACGGACGCGCTGCCGAGCGTTCGCAAAAC
>JAGQPK010001494.1 GCA_020426755.1 Planctomycetales bacterium | reverse complement strand
AGCTATGCGGATCGAGTGGACGCGGTCGCAGCGCTGTTCGCAGCGCTGGATGACGACGCCGAAGATCGCCTGAAGGGCGGCGCGGAGCCCGATTTGTTTCACGCTGGCATCGGCGACGACGCCAGCGCTGTTAAACAGAACGAAGTCGTCGTAAAATGATCTTTACCAACGCCGAGTTCGCTGGCGAGCACTTAGTTCGCCGAAAGGCGCCAGCCGCGGTTTTCATGGTAGTTTGACTCTGCGTCGAGATGAACCGACGCTAACGCGTTGCGGCGAACTGCGCACGCGTGCTGGCGAACTGCTGACGTGTCGCATCGGTTGACGGTCCGGCTTGTGTTTGTTAGCGTTTTCAGGTTTAGCAACGGCGCAAAACTCCCTCTACTTCACAGGTCGTAGGCAAGTTGATGAACAAGATCAAAGTGGCAAATCCGCTGGTGGAATTGGACGGCGACGAAATGACGCGGATTATCTGGCAGTTCATCAAAGAACGCCTGATCCAGCCGTACTTGGACATCGAACTGATCTACTTCGATCTGGGCGTCGAGTCACGCGACAAGACCGACGATCAAATCACCATCGATTCGGCCAAGGCCA
>JAGQPK010001493.1 GCA_020426755.1 Planctomycetales bacterium | reverse complement strand
GACCACATAGTCAGGCGCTTTGTCAACAATGGCGTAGCCGTTTTGATGCAACGCCGTCATCAGACCACCTTCGCCAATCACGTAAGCCGTACCGTTTGGTTTTTGCTTGGCCAGAAACCGAGCCGTAGCCATGGCACAGGTGAAGATATGCGATTCGTTGATGGGAATGCCCATCCGGCTTACCTTGGTCGCCACGTCTCGTCGAGTGCGTTGACTGTTGTTGGTCAAAAACAAAAATGGAATATCTTGTTCTAATAATAGATTGATGAACGTGTCCGCACCCGGAATCAATTGACCACCGCGATAAATCACGCCATCCATGTCAATCAAGAATCCTCGTCGCATTGATAACCCTTCCTGCAAATTCAATAGCATTGCCTCTCCGCGAAAATTCGCTGCCTGTTTCGAATGGCAATTGCTATGCCATTGCTGGATAAAACACGGTAGTTGATGGACGGCATGCAGACAATCGCGAGCGTTTTGCAGCAATACCGCTCGCCGCACAACCTGTTGGACTGCATGAATTGCCCCCGAGCGATTCAGATTCGATTTAGATTTCCAATGTTCCCGATGGCGAATTCGACTAATAAATGTA
>JAGQPK010001492.1 GCA_020426755.1 Planctomycetales bacterium | reverse complement strand
TCTGCCGAACCTCTGGGTACTCGTATTGACCGCAGCGTTAACCCCACTCGAAGGACGTTTGCAGAGAGTGCGGCTTGGCCGAGCCGTCCACGTCGGCAGCGCCTGGGCCGCTCTCCGTGATCTCCGTGTCTCCGTGAGAAAAACCTCCCCCGTTTTACCGGCGAAAAATGCCTCACAGCGTTGCCTGGGGGGGGGCGCGAAGCCCAGGTGACTTAAACCCCATGATCGCCGCAGATTCCCACCTGAACCCGCGATCTTTTACGCAATCAGGCTCCATTCGAGTACGAGTGCGAGTACCGCTCCGCTGAGTACGAGTACGAAAGGAGAGGGCTCCAGCTTGGTGCTGGCAGGCGGAGCTATTTCGCCGCCGGAGGCGAATTGAGGTGTAGCGATTTTCCCACCCGCGCAGGAGGCGGCGAGCCCCTTCGCCGTCGCCCTCGTAGATCAACGCTGCGCGTCGGTGCCCTCCCTTCGCCCCACGGTGAGGGCTGCTGCGAGGGCAGAGGTGCGAGGGGCGGAACCCCTCTGACGAGCCTGAGCGGCGGTCCACGCTGCTAGCTGTCGCGAAAGTCGGCTGTCTGGTTTCTCTCTGTCGCG
>JAGQPK010001491.1 GCA_020426755.1 Planctomycetales bacterium | reverse complement strand
GAGCTGGCCTTCCGCATGCAGATGGAAGTGCCACAGGTGCAGGACATCTCCAGCGAACCGAAGAGCATGCGCGATCTCTACGGGCTCGACGATCCGATCACCAAAGAATTCGCAGAGCAATGTATCATGGCGCGCCGCTTCTCTGAGTCCGGGGTGCGCTTCGTGCAGGCATCGCACCGCTACTGGGATCAGCACGGCAATTTGAAAAAAGATCACGCTGCCAATGCGGCGCAGATGGACAAGCCGGTAGCCGCTCTCATCCAGGATCTCAAGCAGCGTGGGCTGCTGGAGGAAACGCTGGTGATCTGGGGCGGCGAGTTCGGCCGTACCCCCGTTGCCCAGGGCACCGATGGCCGCGATCACAACCAGCACGGCTTCACCATGTTCCTGGCTGGCGGTGGCGTCCAGCCCGGCCTCCAGTTTGGCAGCACCGATGAATACGGTTACTACGCTGTCGACAACCGCGTCCATTTCCACGATCTGCACGCCACCATTCTGCATCTGTTAGGATTCGATCACAAAAAATTCACCCACCGCTATGCTGGACGCGACTTTCGCCTTACGGATGTGCACGGACGCGTCGTGCACGGAATTTTGG
>JAGQPK010001490.1 GCA_020426755.1 Planctomycetales bacterium | reverse complement strand
ACAAGGACAAAGGGCTCAACTTCCAATACGGCAAAGATCCGGAAACCGAACTGATTGAATCGCAGGTCCTCGAACAGTGCAAAATGTACGTTGCCGCCCTTCGTTTGGCCGACGATTTTGGCTGCGACTCGATCGGTATCCAATACCAGCAGGGTCTCAAGGATCTCGCCCCCGCCAGCGATCTCGTCGAAGGATCGCTCAATAACGTCGATCGCCCCCCCGTGAAAAGTGCCGACGGCAAGCGGGTTCTGTTCGAAGGCGAAGCCCTACCCCACTTCAATGAAGTCGACGAATGTGCCGGACTCGACGGATTGGTCACCTACCGGCTTTGGAGAAAACTCGGATTCGATCCCGAAAATACGCTCCACGATCTCCGCTGGGGGGCCGAATTTAACGGGGAATATGTCTGGGTCCTGCTCATCAGCGGTGCCGCTCCTCCCGCACATTTCATCGATGGATGGAAGGGCGCAAGTTCGCTCCGCCAACCCCCAATGTATTTCCGCCTCGGTGGAGGCTCGCTCCGAGGCGTAAGCAAACCCGGCCACATTGTCTGGAGCCGTGTTTTCGTCGAGGGAGGCGATCTCCATATCGACATCGGTA
>JAGQPK010000148.1 GCA_020426755.1 Planctomycetales bacterium | reverse complement strand
GAAGCGATCGGTATCCGGGCCAGCTCCCGCCAAGAAGCCTATTGAATGTGTTCTCATCGCCAGTTCGACCGGCGGACCGGCCGCGCTACGTGAAGTATTGACTCGCATTCCGCACGGCTTCCCATTGCCCATCGTGATCGCTCAACACATGCCGCCCACGTTTACTCAGTCACTGGCCGAAACGCTTGATCGTGACTGTCCGTTAAAGGTGACGGAAGCCGCTGCCGGGATGGTTGTTTCATCAGGTAACGTCTATTTGTTACCGGGCGGCGCTGTGACTCGACTAGTCGGGCGCACCGGCCGTTTGATGTTCGAGGTGGCGACCGATTCCAAGGAGACGGGGCCACGACCATCGGCAAACGCACTTTTCACCTCTGCCGCGAAATGTACCGACGGTCGCGTGTTGGCTGTGGTGCTTACCGGCATGGGCGAAGATGGCAAGGAGGGGTGCGATCAGTTGCGATCACTCGGCGCTACGATCATCGCACAAGATGAAGCGTCGTGTGTTGTCTACGGCATGCCTCGCGCCGTCGCGGAAGCCGGGCTCGTTGATGAAGTCATCCCGTTAGCTCAAATTGCCGGCAAGATTCAGCGATGCGTCAGTGCCAGTGCATCTCGTGGTTGTATTTCGCTGCCTGACGGCAGTCTTGCAAAATTCAGTCCGCCACAGGGGACCTTACGATGATTCGTGCTAATTCGCTGCCAGCCTCCTGGCGGTCCATGACAAGCCACCTCAGTGTGAGGTTGGGCGGTGGATTTGCTGTGGTCTGCGCGTTCTTGTTGTTGGTATCTGGTGCGGGACTCTATGGCATACATCGACTCTCGACCACGCTCGACTACGTCATGGGCCCGGCTTGGGAGACATCCAACAGCGCTCTGACCGCGATCGCTCAAGTCGAGGCACAATTGCTGGCGACGCAGAACATCCTGCGCGGCCATGAGATTGACGAAAGCAAGGCGTTGATCGACAAGGCCGACAAACAAGTCTCAGAAAGCTTGGCGGTACTCCAGCGGACCGGAATGCTGCCGCAAGAGTCACTGCAAGAGCTCGCTAAGTCGTACAGCGCCTATGACGAGAAGCTGGCAGCCGTTCTGCTTGACAATGACACATATGAAGCAGCAAAGGCTCGCTTCGATCAACACGTTGATCGGTACGTACAGCTTGGCGCGTCCATCAATGACATCGGTGATGCGCAAGTCGACCAACTTATGAACGCTCCTGATCGTTCTATCAGTTGGAACAATGGGCTGAGTCGCCGGTGGATGGCCGCCGATGGGGCCATGGAAACCTCAATCGGGTTGCTACAACAACTCTACGAGGTGGCACGGCTGCGGAGTGGTTTGGATTCCGACGCCGCGCTGGCCGGTCTAAAAGCGGCGCTCGATTTCCACAAAGAGGCGTCTGGGGAAATCCTGGAGAGCGGCGTCTTCGACGTGCCACTACGCGAAGCCGATCGGGCGCATTTTGATGCGAACATCAACACCTACTCCGATGCGATCATTGCTCTCAACGACAAACACGAGAAACTGTTGAAAGAGTATTTGCAGGCTTGGAAACAGCGATCGGTCAGTCGCGAAAGCTACGAACACACCGCGCTTGACCTGTCGACCTACTTGACGAATCTGAAGGCTGATGTCGACAGGTCACTCAACTCGTTGGACACGGTTGTTTCAACAAGCAAACAAACCGCACTCTACGGTATCCTGATCTGCACCCTACTATGTTTGGCGTTGGCGGTTGGTTTCGCCTATCTGCTGACTCAACTGATCGTCAAACCGCTCCGAGATACGTCCGCGGTGCTTCGCGATATCGCGGAGGGTGAAGGTGATTTGACACGACGCTTGCCGGCCTCGAGCACGGCTGAGATTGCAGAGCTTTCCGATTGGTTCAATATGTTCATGGGCAAACTGCAGGATTTGGTCCGCGCAATTGCCGACCGCGCGGACACCGTAGCGCTGTCCGCGACTGATCTCGAATCAAACGCTGTATCGCTGGAGAATGACAGCAAGACGGCACAGGGTGAGTATCAGACAGCGGCTCGTTCATCGAATCAAATGCTGGATCAAATCTGCTCGGCTTCGCGAACGACCGCTTCAATGTCAGAGGATATCAGCGCTGTATCGACCGCTGTCCTGCAGATGACGCAAACGATTAGCGAAATCGCCCGCAGTTCTGATACGGTTGCCCGTAATACGAACAAGACGTCGCTGCTGGCCAAGGACAGTAGTCGCGATGTCCACGAATTGGGCGTGGCCGCCGAAGAAATCGGCAAAGTGACGGAGGTCATTGAGGATATCGCCGAGCAAACAAACTTGTTGGCGCTCAACGCCACAATTGAAGCCGCACGAGCAGGTGACGCCGGCAAGGGCTTTGCCGTCGTCGCCACCGAAGTGAAGGAGTTGGCGCGGCAGACTGCCGATGCCACCGTTGACATTCGAACACGCATTGAACGAATTCAACAAACCACTAACGAGACGATCAACAGCATCAGCGAGATCGCCAATATGATCACTTCGGTGAGCCAGGTGACATGCAGCATCGCTTCAGCCGTTGAAGAACAGAACGTGACGTCGATGCACATTAGTGAGAAGGTCAGCGAAACGGCCAAGTCGGCCGCGATTCTGGCCGAGACCACTCACCAGACACTGTTTGACTGCGAACAAGTCTCATCGGCAATTTCAGCGGTAGACGAAGTGACACGCAAGACAGCGACGAAGACCGAGTCGGTGGCCCAAGTTGGCCGCTCACTCACCTCCTTGGCAACTGAACTGCGTGAGTATGTTTCGCGGTTTCGCGTGTAGAGTAGACACTAAGTACGACTATCCTGACTAGCGTCACAATTCAGCTTGCCGTCACACTTTGCGAGCGGCACACAGACGAGTGAAAGTTGCAGATCAATGGGTTATCAATCGCCTCGCACCGATGCACAGTCGCATTACCTTGAGCAGATCAATGAATCTGCACAGGGCGCCGATCGAATCTTCGCCGCATTGATGTTTCTCCAGTTCGCCGTATGTTTCGCGGGCGCGAAATGGCTGATGCCGAATTTGTGGGAACAGTCGGGCACGGCTGCAGATCCGCACGTGACCGCATCCGTGCTGTTGGGAAGTTTGTTTACGCTGATTCCCGCCTTGATGTGCTGGCGAAATCCGGGAGCTCGCGTCAACCGCTTTGTCGTCGCAGTGGCTCAACCACTTGTATCTGCCCTGTTGATCCATATCTCCGCTGGTCGGATTGAAACTCATTTTCACGTGTTTGTGTCGATTTCTCTGTTGGCGATCTATCGCGACTTTCGCGTCGTGCTTGTGGCAACGACGATCGCTGGCGCTGATCAACTACTACGTTCGCTGTTGTGGCCGCAGTCGGTGTTTGGAGTTGCTAATCCGGCGCTCGGTCAGGCCTTGGAGCATGCGGGTTGGATGCTAATCGAGAACGTCGTGCTGGCGATTTGGATTCAACAGTCGAAACGCGACGCCATACGAATCGCGGATGTCGTCGAGTCGAGCGATCGTGCTCGCGCTGAACTCCGCGGCGAGATCACGCGTCTCAAGGAAATCGTGCGGGCGACCGCCAGTGGCGACTTGACGACCCGAGTCGATTCCACGTCCTTTACCAGCATTGGCGATTTGGCGCAGGAAGTGGGCGCCACGATCGAACATTTGCGGTCGACGGTGAGTCACGTGCTGTATTCATCGAAGGATATTGGGCGGCACAGTGATGATCTCGTTGGAGATGCGAACGGCTTCTTTCAGTTGTCTGAAAGCCAGAAGCAGTCGCTCGAGGCGATTTCAACCGAGATGCAACGGTTGTCGGAATCGAGCAGCCAGATTCGCGAGGTCGCTAACGCCACCGGTGAGGCCATGGAGCAAGCGACCGCTTTGGCAACGCAGAATGAACAAACGATTGCCCGCTGTGACGAGAGCATGTCGTTAATCAATAGTAGTGCTAGTCGCATCACAAGCGTCGCGGCCGAGATTCGTGAAATCGCCGAGCAGACAAGTCTACTAGCGCTCAATGCCACCATAGAAGCGGCGCGAGCGGGAGAGCTTGGGAAAGGTTTTGCCGTCGTTGCCGGCGAAGTCAAGGAGTTGGCCAAGCGATCCGATGTGGCCGCCCAAGAAATCAGCAAGCTGATGGTCGAGGCCTCCTCACGCATTCGAAATGGCATTTCCGCGAGTAGTGAAGTGACGGAAGCCATGAATCGCATCGTCGAAGCGGTCCGTGTTGTCTCTGAACGAAACCGCGGCGTGGACGGAGTCACTGAGGTTCAAGTCGAGACCGCTCGCCGTGTACTTGAGATTCTCAAGGACCTGCGCGATGTGGGGAACAACACGATGTTGCGCAGCCAACGTCTGTCAGAGAGCAGTGAAACGTTACGCCAGACCTTCAGTCATCTCGATTCGGCTGTGGCTCAGTTCCAAGTGTAGCGAGCGGCCGGCGTGTAGACCGCGGCCGCGCAGCTTTTGGAGTGCGGCAGCACGGTTTCCGGAGTGCGGCCGCGCAGCTGCCGCTTTGGAACGAAGCTTATCGTTTTGCGCCACGTCTGACGTCCGAACATGAATTGGTTCTTCGCGACGCTCCAACAGCAACCGCGCTCGTCAATGTACCGTTGCCGAGCTCGTCGTCGTCAAAAAAAAACGTCGAGATTCCGGCATTGGCGACACTGCGGACTCACGCGAAAAGCGATAGCTGCGCGATCGCACTCCAAAGTTTCCGGAGTGCGGCTGTGTAGAGACAACGGACGACCGTGCAGGCACTTGAGTTTTACCGACACCTTCGTTCAAATGGTGCGCTGGTACATTTCGACTCCGACGGATGCCGGTAAAAGTAGATTGCGCGTCATGACTTCATTCGCCTGTTCCATTCGCTTCGCCACATTTGCCGACGCAGCGACGATCGCTGACTTTAATCGAAGACTCGCCGCTGAAACCGAGAACCGTGAGCTGGATTCGAAAACGGTAACTGCCGGCGTTGAGTCATTGCTGCAGCAGGACGGCAGCGGTTTCTATCTGGTTGCAGTGTCCGACAGACGAGTGATCGGCTGCTTAATGATCACTTATGAATGGAGCGACTGGCGAAACGGCCTCTTCTGGTGGATTCAGAGCGTTTACGTGTTGGCGGAATTTCGGCGTCGCGGTGTCTTTCGGGAACTGTACCTGCATGCCGAGGAAATGGCACGGCAACTGCCGGGCGTATGCGGATTGCGACTTTATGTTGAACACGAGAACGAGATCGCGCGCAATACCTATTCGCGACTTGGCATGAGTCAAACTCCGTATCAGATCTATGAGAAGGAGTTTGCAGAACACGAGCGCGGCGCGTGATGCTGCCATGACGACCTTCCTCTTCTTGTTAGTATGTCTCGCCTTCTTGGCGGTGGGGATCTGGGCGGCGCGACGCGAATCCGTCGACAGCCAAGGCGCGGGCGATTTGATCAACGCTCGTCGCCGGCTGCCAACTTGGATGGCCTGTTTAACGTTGGCCGCAACTTGGATTGGCGGTGGCTACATCAACGGCACCGCGGAAGCAACCTACGATTCGACGCGCGGATTGGTGTGGTGCCAAGCGCCCTGGTGCTATGCCTTGAGTTTGATCGTGGGTGGCTTGGTCTTCGCGAAGCCCATGCGCGAACGCGGCTACCGTACGATGCTCGACCTGTTCGAACAACGGCATGGTACGCGCATCGCCGCAGCGCTATTTGTGCCGGCAGTGATTGGCGACTTGTTTTGGACATCGGCAATTCTGGCGGCACTTGGAGGGACGTTGGGCGAACTGTTTCAAATCGACGTCCGGTTGGCAATTTGTCTGTCGATGGGGATCGTTGTTGCCTACACGGTGTGGGGCGGACTGTGGTCTGTCGCCTGTTCCGATATTCTGCAATTGGCTTGCATTGTCTTCGGTTTGGCGATCACCGTTGCGCCAGCGTTGCGTGTTGCGGGTGGCTGGACACAGATGTCGTCGGACTATGTTGCCAAGTTTGGCGATCAGGCGCGGCTACTACCTCAACTGAATGCTTGGTGGGGCAGTGATCCGTGGGCCTGGCAATGGCTTGACTCCGCCTTGTTGCTCATTTTGGGCGGTGTGCCTTGGCAAGTCTATTTTCAACGCATCCTCGCTTGCCGAACATCGCGCACGGCGATGAGCATGTCGGTGATTGCCGGATTCATCTGCTTGATTGTGGCTGTGCCGCCCGCCGTACTGGGTGCCGTCGGCGCGACGCTCGATTGGTCAGCCTTGGCGGCGACACCGCCGGCCGAGCCCGCTGCGATTCTGCCACACCTGCTGCGTTACGCGCTGCCCGCGTCTTTGTCATTACTGGGGCTCTTGGCAATTCTCGCTGCCGTAATGTCGTCGATGGATTCGTCGATATTGTCGTCCGCTTCCTTGTTCGCTTGGAACGTCTATCGTCCGCTCGCGCGAGTGCCCGATGCCGATCCGTCGATTCAACGCATCCTGCGCGGCGCGATCGTCGCGATGGGGTGCTTGGCGATATTGTTGGCTTTAGAAGTCGAGAGCGTTTATCAGTTGTGGTATCTGAGTGCCGACTTGGTCTACGTCATTCTCTTCCCACAATTGGTCACGAGTTTGTTTCTGCACAGTGTCACGCCGCGTGGCGCGGTGGCCGGTGCCGTTGTTGCTGTGCTGATGCGAGCCACTTTATTTGCGGCAGCAACTGAACAGGGCGCACGTATGTTGGCGACCGTTGATTGGCCTGTCCCACTCCGCTACGCTCCTTGGCTCACGCTGGCGATGCTCTGTAGCCTGAGCACCATTGTCGTGGTGAGTCGCATGCGTTCGCGTGCGTAGATGAACTGATGCCTCCATTCCTAACAATCGATGATCCGTCAGTGGCTCGTTGCGTCTCAGCGTCATGGCGTCTCTCCGTTTAGTCAATGGGATAACAGAGTCGCCAAGACGGGAAGACGTGGTGGGCCGACCGCCGCGCGGTGTTGGCGCGGTGTTGGCGGAGTGTCCCGAACGGGTTCTCCGTTGACATATGGTAGGCGGCGAGCGTACCCTGAATCACGGTCAGTCTAGTCCACATCGCCAACAGCCTCCGTCTCGAATCTCAATTCATGAACACGCAAGATAACTCGAAGACATGGCGCAGCTCGGTGGCGATGGCCGCGCATGTTTACACTTCGCTCGGTTTGGTCGCAGGATTTTACGCGATCAACGCGATTCTACTCGGTGACCATCGCGGTGCTTTCCTAGCGATGTTCGTGGCGGTGGTGATTGATGCCACCGACGGGACGTTGGCACGGGCGGTTGACGTCAAGCGTTATACCCCTTGGATTAACGGTCGCAAGCTGGACGACATTGTTGACTATTTTAATTACACGTTGGTGCCCGTGTTCTATGTATGGCAACAATCGTGGTTACCGGAACCGGCTTGGCTCTGGTGTGCGTTTCCCTTGCTGGGAAGCGTCTTTGCGTTTGTGCATGAAGGTGCGAAGGAGGAGGAACGTGGCTTCTTCCGTGGTTTTCCTTCGTATTGGAATGTGGTCGCGTTTTACTTGGCAATCTTTGTGAGGCCGGAGTCCAGCTGGATGGTGCTGCCCATCTTGGTCTTTCTCGGCATCCTGTGCGTTGTACCTGTGCGGTTCGTTTACCCCAATCGGCCACCATGCTGGAAAACCTTCTTCTTAGGTGGCGCGATTGCCTGGGGCACCTTGCTGCTGGCGATGCTATGGCGGTTTCCCGACGTACCACCCACTTGGTCGCTGTTGTCGCTGGCGTATCCCGTCGCTTACGTCATCGCCTCGTTCTATCTGGATCGACTCGTGCCAAACGTCGAGCAAGCTGCGACGATCGCGACGGATTCGACCGACGTCTGGCCGGACGGTTGTGAGCCGCTGGGCGAATCGAGCGAAGGTTGAACTTGTTGGATTCACGCTCCGGCGGTATCACTTGCTGGCTTCAAGTGATATGTCACCCTCCGGAGTGTCCGGCCAATGATGTTACGCCGAGTTGTGTCGTGCTTACGTGAGCTTTGCCGCCCGCTAACTGTGCGGCGCGCAAGCGTACTCTCTGTCGTGCTGCTGTTCGCTTGCAGTGCATCGTCGCCTGCGCAAGCACCGCCAGCAGACAGCACGACACCCCGTGACATTGTGAGTCTGCGCGCTGAGCTGGCTGCTGATATTCAGCAGATCGAAGCGAGTGCGGCGGCGACCGAAAACGATGCCGCCAGTTACCAGGCCTTGCTGTTGGGGCACCTGAGATTCCTCGATTCAGTCTACGCGCAGCAGCAGATCGTCGCGGAACGTGCGAAGGAGATCGGACAAGAGCGAGAGCAGATCAGCGAACAGTCGGCCCGCTTTGAGTTGCTAGGGTCCGAGTCTTTGCAGGACTATACTTTTGCCGATTTGGAAGATGAACGTGACTCGCTGGATGACGCCGAGTTTCAATTGAGTTTGACCGACAGTGAACTGAAGTCGACGCGCTCTCTACTCGAGTCAGTCACGGAACAATACACGGCGAACGAACGTCAGCGTCGATTATTGCAAGAGAAGGTTGATCGGACTTCCGACCCCACAGGGCGGGCGGCCGTTCAGCGTGAACTGCGCGTGATTGAACTGCGTGGCCGTATTGCTGAAGAGCTGATTACGCTGCGCAAAGCGGAACTGAGTGTCAAAGAACTCGAACGACAAACGTTGGCCGACAAGCAACAGGCCTTGGCGAGTCGCGTAACGCTGGCGGCGACACAGGTTGTCTTTCAGAAAACTGATTTAGACCGTCTCTTGAATTCAATCGATGAAGAGCAGACGCGTCTGAATCGACTTGTTGTGCAGCTGCAACAGTCGCTGCAGCAGTTGGAGACGCAACTTACGACTGTGCCAGCGCCGTGGGATCGAGCGACCACGGATCGCGTACGTTCCATTCGTCGCTTGCTGCATCGCGGTATTTCAGATGCTAACGATTCGTTGGCGACGCAGTTGCTCCTGAAAAGACACGCCTGGAAGATGCGGTATCGCGTCCTGAATAATCTGGCGACTGTCGACGAAATGCGTCAGATGCGCGGCGAAACCGCCAAGTTCTACGAACGAGTGCGGGATGCGCAGAACGTCACACAAACCCGCAGCGAAGAAATGCGACTCGATGCCGACGTTGCGCGACGCGTACAGACGGACGAACAGCTCGATGAGTTGCAGATGTTGCAGTCACGCTTGATCAGCGAAGCATTTCGAGAATCAGGCCGACGCCATCGGTTGTTGCGCCGAGCAGATCGGTTGTTCGCCAGACTGCAGACCGACTTGACCGCCAAGTTGGGTGCAGAACCGGATACAACCACCTGGGGTGCCATACTGCCGGTGTTGCAGTCGTGGTGGTTTTACGAACTTGTGGCCGTCGACGACAAACCGATTACCGTCGGCAAGCTCTGTCTTGGCTTTTGCATGGTGATCGGTGGCGTGTTCATTTCCAAGCAGGTCAGCCGCGCCGTTGGGCATCGGATGTTGCCCAAGCTGGGTGTGCATCAAGGCGCTTCGTTGGCAGCCCAAACAATTGCCTTTTACATACTCGTCATGCTCTTCGGGTTCTTCACACTTGAGTTCCTGAACATTCCGATCACCGTCTTGACCTTCTTTGGCGGTGCCGCCGCAATCGCTGTCGGCTTCGGCAGCCAG
>JAGQPK010001489.1 GCA_020426755.1 Planctomycetales bacterium | reverse complement strand
TTGGCTCAACGTCGGCCAACCCCGTTACAGGAGAAAACCGTCTCATGCAAATGCCACGTAAGCTTTACCGTGTCAGTTCACTGACTCCAGGTTCATTGTCCGCTGTACTTAGACGATGGCTTGGCCTCTTGTTGATCGTGATCGTCGGATTAATCTATCTCCATCTGGCCGTCGTTCCGGCTCAGGCCCAAGAACCGGTGGTCCCGCTGCCGCACAATCCTAGTTGGGTCTCCGATGAAATTCTGGATGCTCAATATCCACCATCGCTTTGCAACACCTGGGGCGATCTGGACGGCGACGGCGACCTCGATATGGTGGCCGGGTACGTTCCTTTCCGGGGTTTGCTCATCCTCCTCAACCAGGGGTTGGACAACCAAAACAATCTGACAATGACCTCCCAACTGCTGGACCTGGGCGGTTGGTTTACCTCAAGCTGCGCTCTGGGCGACCTCGACCGCGATGGCGATTTAGACCTGGTCGTTGGCATCGTTTTTGGCCCTGATCGGATTTATGCCAATAACGGCCTGACTGACGCGGGGCTGCTTGACCTGGAGCAGGTTTGGACTGATGCGGATACCCAGGCCAATGTCACCTCCCAAGT
>JAGQPK010001488.1 GCA_020426755.1 Planctomycetales bacterium | reverse complement strand
CTCGGCGGCAAACTGCTGTGTCGCAGCAGCGCCGGGAGCACCCGCGCGAACTTGTTCGTAGGCCAGCCCCCGCAGTTCCTTGTCATCTTCCTTGAGAAATCCGATGACCATCTCAACCAACGCGGGATCTGCCGCCTCGGTGGACTCTTGTGCGGACTCTTGTGCGGTCAAGGGCGACGTGGGCCAACTGGGAAGTGTGCACCAAGCCACCATCAACAACAAGACGAAGCCAGTACGGTTCTGCATTGATTTTCCTGTAACTGGATATTCTCCGGGTAGCAGCGCGCACGTAGTTCGCCGCAACGCGCTAGCGTCGGTTCTAAAGGCGCAAACCGCGGCGAGTGCCGTTCGGCGAACTTCCAGCTTGGCTACGAAACGCGTCAAGCACTGCCGCTTACCGAACCATCGAACGAAACTACTTGCCGGCGCAAGCCAGAATGCCGCGTTGAACGGCAAGTCGCACGTGCTTGGGCAAGTCTTGATTGCGATGAAGCTGGGTGTAAATCATCAGTGCAGCCGGCTTCTGACCTTGCGCCAAGAACGTTTCGGCACACGCAAACGACGCATCCGTCACGGTTGGCTTCACGGCATCGGCTGGCTT
>JAGQPK010001487.1 GCA_020426755.1 Planctomycetales bacterium | reverse complement strand
ATTTGGCCGTTGCCAACTGGAGTACCAATAGTACGGATGAAGGTGCTCCCAACAAACTCTACTTAAATGTGAATGGTGTGCTTCAGCCTGATGCAACATGGGTTTCAACGGAGGCAGAGCAAAGCCATGCCGTAGCTTGGGGTGATGTTGATGGTGACGGTGATTTAGATTTAGCTGTTGCTAATCGGGGTAGCCCTAATCATCTCTATTTAAATGATGGAAAGATGCTACAGACAACTACTGTTTGGACCTCAGCCGATAGCGATATGAGCCGTAATGTGGCTTGGGGTGATGTTGACGGTGACGGCGACCTGGATTTGGCCGTCGCTAATGATATCCGACCGACCAAAGTGTATCTGAATGAAAATGGTATGCTACACAGCGAGGCCGACTGGGCCACTTCTACGGCGATTGATCAAACTTGGGATGCAGCCTGGGGCGATGCTGATGGTGATGGTGATTTGGATTTGGCCGTTGCCAATCTATATGGCGGCAACCGTATTTATTTTAACCAAAACGGACAATTGGACTCATCACCAGGCTGGCATTCAACAGCATCGGATGAACTGAACTATGATCTCGCCTGGGGTGATATGGATGGCG
>JAGQPK010001486.1 GCA_020426755.1 Planctomycetales bacterium | reverse complement strand
CCCCTGATCCCCCGACCGCCTCGCGGGGATTGTTAATTTTTCTCCGGGGAAGGTTCCAGACTGGCAGGCCTGACCGGAATAACGGGCCGTTTGATCGCCCGGGATTGCGCCTCCGACTTCGAATCAACCACCGACTTTTCACCGACGTCTTCGAGAGTTCCTTAAGCCCATGCCTCCTCCCCTGCTGTACGATCTGAGCACCTTTGACGAGAACAGTCCGTTGTTCGACATCGAAGCGATCCGTCAGATCAATCCACAACGTTTCGAAATGGAACAGTTGACGGCCGTTCTGCACGTCGATACCGAATTGAACGGCGTTGTCGGCTACAAGGACATCACTGAGAACGAGTTCTGGGCGCGCGGCCACATGCCGGGTTACCCCATCATGCCGGGGGTTGTCATCTGTGAAGCGATGGCCCAGCTTGCCGGTTTTTTTGCCCGGAAATTCGACCTTCTCGGGGGGGACTACATTGGATTCGGCGGAATGGACAAAGTGAGGTTCCGAGCCCCGGTTTATCCCAATTCCCGACTGTTTCTGATGGCGCAATGCGTCAGCATCCGCGCCCGCAAACTGGCCACTTTTCAGTTTCAGGGAATCGTGAACG
>JAGQPK010001485.1 GCA_020426755.1 Planctomycetales bacterium | reverse complement strand
GAGGATGGCCGAGTTGCTGCGTCCACGCAGATAGAATGGAACCAGCATGTACTCGTGCCAGAACACGGCGATTACCGGGCCACTAAAATCTTCACGAACGGGATCGACCGTCGGATCGTAATAAACTGCCTGGTAATCCAGACCGCTCATCCACGTGCGTACGGCAATCGCGGCGCCCAGGCCGCCGAGTTTGGTGCGCAGGTTCTTGGCTTGCAAAGGCATCGTCGACATCCTTTTCGTACGAACTTACTGACCGAGTCGAGAATCTTGCAGCTTGAACTCTGAATTTTAAAGTGTCCGTACTTCAAAATTCAAAATTCAAAATTCGATATTCAAGATTCAGCATCATCATCGGCACTCTTCCCAGACGCCCGAGAAGACTTCGGTGGCTGGGCCTGTCATATAAACATGTTTGTTCGATTCACGCCATTCCAATTCCAGGTCGCCACCCAGTAGGTGCACTTTGAGTCGCCGTTGGGTGCGGCCGGTCAGCACACCTGCGACACATACGGCACTGGCGCCGGTGCCACACGCTAGCGTCTCACCGCTACCACGTTCCCAGGTACGCTGCTTGACTTCGGAATCATTAAGGACTTGGATGAACTC
>JAGQPK010001484.1 GCA_020426755.1 Planctomycetales bacterium | reverse complement strand
CTACCAACTGAGTTACGCCCGCAAGGGCCGCGCATCGCGCGGCGCTGATTGATGACTCGGAGTATAGCGAGACGCCGGGGGGCGTGGCAAGCATTTGCTTGCGGCTGCCGCTCTTGAACGGAGTCATACGGCATGACGGCATGACGGGCCGCGCCGGACAGCGTCATCTGGACAACGCCGCGCATTGAGTTCACTCCGTCGGGCCGTTGGCCCTAAATCGTTACGTCGCCAAACCGTCCCAGCCCTGCGGACTGGGCTAGGTAATCCGCTGGGGCGTTGCCCCGAAATACACGACGATACGATGCTACGCCCTCGACGGCTCTCGGATCGGCCTGCTCCGATGTGGCTCCCCCTACGCTTTCGGTTTCGGTTGGCCTAGCGGCTCCGATTCGGTTTGCCCCGCAGCTCTCGGTTCGGTTGGCCTAGCGGCTCCGATTCGGTTTGCCCACCAGCTCTCGGTTCGGTTTGCCCAATGACGCCTGTTTCTTCTGCCCCATTGCTCGCTTCCGCTTGGCCGCAGCTCCCGGTTCGGCTTGCCTTGTGCACGCTTCGGCTGTATACCCTGCGCGCCGACGTGCCGCTTACGAGTGTCCTCTGACAAGCCTC
>JAGQPK010001483.1 GCA_020426755.1 Planctomycetales bacterium | reverse complement strand
AAGATCATCGCCGAATCCCTGGTTGGTAAAGATGAGTTTGCGCGGGCCAGCGCCGACGAATGGATTCGTCAAGTGACGAAGTCGTCAATTGCCATCTACGGCAAAATGAAGGGACGCAACCCAAGAATGCCCAAGCTCTTGCTCGGTGAACGCCGCGTCATGCACGGCGTGACCGCCGACGAAGGCTCGTTCCAACGCATCATGCGCGACGTTATCGAGCGACCCTAGTTCGAACGTCGAATTCTGAATTCTGAATTCTGAATGTTGAAGTGCAGGCCAGTTCGCCGTAAAGCATTAGCGTCGGTTCGCCTCGATTGAATAGTGATTTCGGACTGAGGATTCTTGATAGTTGAAGTGGGGCATGCATGAGGATGCACTTCAACATTCAGAATTCAACATTCAGAATTCAACATTCGAAATTCAAAATTCAAAATTCAAATTCGTCCCGTACGTCGTTATCGGTTTGCGTTCTTTGCAAGCCATTTGTACAGTGGGAGAGCGGTTACCGGCCGCAACTTGAGCGACGCTCCCCTGTAGATTCGGCCGATGCACGAGGCAACTATGCAGTTTTCCCAGCGGCACCCGCGGGCACGCACCCGCCGCGCCG
>JAGQPK010001482.1 GCA_020426755.1 Planctomycetales bacterium | reverse complement strand
TCGGCGATCGTGCAGAAAGTCACCGGGCAAACGGTGCTGGAGTACCTGACTCCGCGATTGTTCGAGCCGCTGAACATCGAAGCTCCTCGCTGGGATCAAAACCCCCAAGGCATCTCTCTGGGCGGCTACGGACTGTTCCTGAAGACAGAAGACATTGCCAAGTTCGGCCAACTGTACTTGCAGGGCGGGCAATGGCACGGGCAACAGCTAGTACCGGCTAGTTGGATTCAGGAGGCAACAAGCAAGCAGGTTGCCAATGGCAACGATCCCGCGAGTGACTGGAGTCAAGGGTACGGCTTCCAGTTTTGGCGTTGCCGCCACAACGCTGTCCGTGGCGACGGCATGAACGGGCAATTCTGCATCGTATTGCCGGAGTTTGACGCGGTGGTTGCCATCACCGCCAACACGCAGAACATGCAAGCCGTACTGAATGTCGTGTGGGACAAGCTGCTCCCTGCCTTCCAACCGCAACCGCTCGCCAAGAACGAAGCAGCCGAAACCAAGGTGCGGGACCTGGTGGCGGGCCTGAAGGCAGCGCGTTGAAGTGCATCTATGTCGGCTGCGAGGCAGCGTAATCGCCTTAGCAGCGCAGGCGAAGCGCGGTCTC
>JAGQPK010001481.1 GCA_020426755.1 Planctomycetales bacterium | reverse complement strand
GAACAGGAATACCACTTGTTCCGCCAGATGAATTACCTCAAGTTTAAGGCGCGCGTGCTGCGCGATGGCTTGAACGCATCGGATCCCGCCGTAGGGGTCATGGACGAGATTGATTCACTCTACCAACGCGTGGTCGATGTCAAGAATAGGATCGTACAAGCCAACCTGCGATTGGTCGTATCGATCGCCAAACGCCACATGAAGAGCTCGGACGATTTCTTCAGCTTGGTCAGCGATGGCAATATGTCGCTGTTCCGCGCCGTCGAAAAGTTCGACTACTCACGTGGTAATAAATTTAGCACCTATGCGAGCTGGGCGATCATGAAGAACTTCGCGCGGTCGATCCCCGACGAGTTCAAGCATAAAGATCGCTTCCGCACCACCGGTGAAGAACTGTTCATGGCGCACGAGGATAGTCGCAGCGATCACTTCGCCGCAGAGATCGCTCAAAAGACGCGCGAGAAGCAGATCAATCGCATCTTGCATCGTCTCGATCAACGCGAACAGCAGATCATCATCCGTCGCTTCGGACTCGACCACAAACAAGAGCCACTGACGCTCAAGGAAGTCGGTGCTGAGATGGGGGTCACCAAGGAGCGCATCCGACAG
>JAGQPK010001480.1 GCA_020426755.1 Planctomycetales bacterium | reverse complement strand
CCCTAACGGCTGCCCGGCGAGCCGCTGCCGGCGGTGACCACGACGGCAAGCCATTGGACGACCTTTGGCGTCCCCATGAACGGCGCTTCGAATTGTCGGATGCGTGACCATCGTCATCGTGAGTGGAACGTTAGCAACGGTCGCTGGCCGTCATTTGGAGTCATTTGGAGTGCGGCCGCGCAGCTGCCGCTTTCGAACGAAGCCAACGGCGTCGCACGACGGCTGACAGTCCAGTACCGAATGGCTTCGCGACGTCCCGAACATATCCGCGCAAACTCGGAAAGCGATAGCTGCGCGATCGCACTCCAAAGTTCCGCGATTGTGACGCTTGCCGCTTCTCCAACGGGCAATTTGGCAATATAGGCAAGCCGCGTCATTGCTTCAACAAATGGCCTGGGTCACTGCTTTGCCACCGTTGACGCCCGCTGCAACCAGTTGCCGACATTTGCTACCCTTTCAAGGGGCTCGGCTGGGGCGACACCGGCGTTCGATATCCGATTGAACGTTCATTCGACTAGAACTACGGCTTACCCATGGAAGCCACGGACGGCCCAGGACGCCACGGCAAAGCACAAACGCCTTCGGACTCAAACGGAAGACCAAGCTCACCGCC
>JAGQPK010000147.1 GCA_020426755.1 Planctomycetales bacterium | reverse complement strand
CTATTCGGGGTTCTTTGTGCTGTTCGGCGCGGGAGACAATGTCAAAGCGACCGCCTATGTTGGGAATCTGGTTGACGCCATGATCAGCCGGTTGGATCAATTGTCCCCGGGCATTCAGGTTTACAACTATGCCGACAAGCCAGATCTGACAGTACGGGAAATCGTCGGCATCATCCGTTCCGAACTGGGCCGCAATCCAAAACCGCTCTGGTGTCCATTGTGGTTAGGCGTGCTGGCAGCATTGCCTTTCGAAGCGGCGGCGAAGCTCACCGGGCGCAACTTCCCGGTATCGATTGCTCGCGTGAAGAAGCTCGCGCAGCCGACACAAGTCGAAGCGCAACGCATACGCGGCGCGGGATTCCAGCAGGCGGTGTCATCCGCCGAAGGTCTGCGACGCATGGTCCGACACTTCCTGGCGGGTCGTTCACAGAACTGAGAGTGGCAAGCAGTCAACGACTAAGTGGGATAGATGCCGTCAGCGCTTGATCCGACTTCGTCTTCGAGGGGCGACGGCACGTCTTCCGGCGCGGTTGCAGGCGCTGGGGGCTCGCGCAATCGCG
The DNA here is from genome assembly GCA_020426755.1 of Planctomycetales bacterium. GTDB lineage: Bacteria > Planctomycetota > Planctomycetia > Pirellulales > Pirellulaceae > JAGQPK01. The sequence goes on along the minus strand of JAGQPK010000147.1, from coordinate 9,067 downwards.
ACATTTCCGCCTGAATCAACGAATGTAGTCGTGCTTCTAAGCCCTCGACGAAATCGATGAATAGCCGCATTTCCGCGCTGGCGGATTGTGCATCTTGCACGCCCGTTACACACAGCCGTCCCACCGGCATATCGTCGACGACCAACGGGATGTCGGCCTGCCAAAGCAATTCGCGTCGATTGCTGCCACTCTTTTGCCAGGTGGCATAGAAGTCTTCGTGAAGCCGCGGCATGGACAAATTCAACCGCATCTTCACGACACGAAATCGTTCAGCCGAATCGACCAACGCTCCCCACATCTCCTCCCAGCGCCGGGTCCCCTGCAAATTCACGCTCGTTTCGCGAATCTGAGCACCTTGACCGGCGATCATGCGGCCAAAGCCGTGCAAGCGTGCGTTGACGAGCGATAGTTCGCGATGGCCAAATACCTTGGTGAAAATCAATAGGCCCAAGACAAATGCCACGCTGATGATGCCAAGCCATTCATTCTCGTAATAGAGGCTGGCAACGGCACCGACGCTCGTCAGCATACACAGCCCGGCGATCAACCGAACGGCCTGGGCGGCATTGAGCCCGCGCGTCAGCAGCACATGATGGATATGTCCGCGATCGGTGGCGTAGATACTACGACCGGTCAGCCGCCGTCTTAGCAAAGCGGCAAACGAGTCGAACATGGGGATCGTCCAGATCGCCAGCGGAACGGAAAAAGCAAGTCCCGCCGCCTGCTTCATCGAACAGCGCAAGGCGATCGTGCCCAGCATCAAACCGATGAACATGCTGCCAGTGTCGCCCAGATAAATCGTGGCGGGCGGATAATTGAAGCGGAGAAATCCCAGCATCGACCCTGCGAGTGAGAAGGCGATCATGGCGTCGAGATACTGGTCGGTCAGTAGCGCCATGCAACCAAGCGTCAGGCTGAAAATCGTGCCGACCGTGCCGGCCAAACCGTCCACGCCGTCAATCAGATTCAATGAATTGATGGCACCGAGCAGCCACAAGACCGTAAACACGTTGCCGAGAAAGCTCAGTGGAATTCGATAGCCGAACAGTTGCAACGCGGCAATCTTGAAGCCGGTGCCAGAGATGATGAGCGCGGCGATGACTTGCCAGAGCAGCTTGTAGCTTCCCTTCATGCCCCGGCTATCGTCAATGATGCCCACGACGCCGAGCACCGCCGCCGCCATGGCCAGGCCGATGATTGACCCAGGACGCCGGGCCATCCACCAGAGATCCGGCCCCCACCACGACGCCACAAGAAACACCACCAATGGGGTCGTCAACAGTAGTGCGATGCCGCCGCCCAGAGAAACCGCATCTGTCTGAATTTTCCGCTGACCGTCCGGCCGATCAACAAAACCAACTCGGATCGCCAGGAGACGAACGAGCGGTGTTAAGCAGTAGCTAATCAGAAACGCAGCGACTAGCGCCGCAACGGCAATTGCCATGGAAAAGAAACCTGTCTGCCAGTCGGAATATCTGCGGAATTCAAACCAACTTAGTTTATTTACGCTCTACGCCTCACGTGCCTCAACCACGTCGGTCGCACAACCACCACGAGATCGTTTGAATTTGGTAGGTCGCGCGATCTGGACGGAACACAACGCTTTCGCGGCACGCAGTCCTTGCGGAGCTTCCGCCTTCTCCCAGACCGGCAAATTCGACGGCCTCTAGCAACGATTTCAGAGGCTTGCGAAGAGAAACGGGAAAGACGAGACTCGTTCCAGTCGCTTTATTTAACCAGTCATCCAATAACTGGTCAAGCAAACCACGCGAGGCGTTAACAATCGGTGAATCTGCAGCGACTTTATCACACGCTTCGGCACCTGAAACGTGTGCAAATCACGAATCGAATCTGGCGCAAGATCCACCCACCGAGATTTGCCAAGCGTGAGGTGGCGCCGCCACTACGGCCGCGACACGGGCATCCGCTAGCTGGCGCGCAACGCCGCACCACACTGGTTGGTCCGACGACGCAGCGGGTATTTCAGCAGACAATCGAGCTGACGTCAAATGCGTGGAATGATCACGAGCTGTCGCATTTGGTGCTTTACAACTTGCACTATTTCGATGACCTCGTTGCTGAAGGTGCTGCCGAGCGGCGCTCGTGGCACGCCGCACTGATCAACCGTTGGATCGACGAAAACCCGCCCGGTCGAGGAGTTGGTTGGGAGCCGTATCCTCTGTCACTACGGATCGTCAATTGGATCAAGTGGGCGCTCGCCGGCAACGAGCTGAATTCGACGCAACTTGCCTCGTTAGCTACGCAAGTGGATGCGTTAGTCGAGCAGTTGGAATTTCATCTGCTGGCGAATCACCTGTTCGCCAACGCCAAGGCGCTCGTGTTCGCCGGTGCTTTCTTCGCCGGTGAAGTCGGTGACCGTTGGTTGACGCGAGGCTGTGAGCTACTGGCGGCTGAAGTCACCGAGCAAGTGCTGGGCGACGGAGGCCACTATGAATTGAGCCCGATGTACCACAGCATCATTTTGGAGGACCTGCTCGACCTGACCCAATTGGCTCGGCTCTACGCTGGTGTGCCGTTGCTGCAGGAACTCGAGCGATACACGGGAACCATCGACCAGATGCGCCGCTGGCTGGCCGTGATGACGCACCCGGATGGCGAGATCGCCTTCTTCAATGATGCCGCGTTTGACATTGCTCCTGCTCCGGCGGCGATCCACGACTACGCACATCGGCTGGGCTTCGCCACGTTTCCAACGACATTTCCCGGTGCGACATACCTTTCCTCATCGGGATACGTTCGCCTCGAACGTGATGCGACTGTCGTCCTGATCGATGTTGCGGAGGTTGGTCCGGCGTACCAGCCTGGCCACGCGCACGCGGACACGTTGTCGTTCGAGTGGTCGCTGGGTGGGCAACGCGTGATCGTAAACTCGGGCACGTCGTGCTATGGCATCTCGGCCGAACGACTTCGCCAACGGTCAACGGCGGCTCATAGCACGGTCGTCGTCAATGGGCAGGATTCATCGGAAGTCTGGAGCGGCTTTCGCGTGGCAAGGCGGGCCCATCCCTATGACGTGCGAGTTGACGAGTCGGCAGCGAAGCTAAGTGTCTCCGCCGCGCATGACGGCTATCGGCGTTTGCCCTGCCGCGTCCGACACGTGCGACGTTGGGACTTGTCCGCTGGGCGTTTCGAGATCCAGGATCAGTTGGTCGGCAACCCATGTGCCGGGACGGCACACTTTCACCTCCACCCACAAGTCCAACTGTTGCCCAATCAGCGTCGGCACCAGCAGCCATTGCGGATCGACAATTGGCAGATTTCAGTGGAGGTCGACCAAGGTGATCTCTCGCGCGTCGATTCGACGTACCATCCCCGCTTCGACGAATCGGTGCCGTCGCACTTGCTCATTTCGCGGTTTCTCGCTGCGCGACACAACTGGCAGGCGACGTGGTGATTCACGTGGACAGATCGGACGAATGCGACTCGTAGAGGAATAGTCGATCTGATTCCAGCGGCAGTTCATTCCGATCCGTCCAATCTATGCGCGATCCCAGGTTCGAAATTCTTTTTTTGTAGCGCGAACCTGCTCTGGAAGGTCGCCGTATCCCACGTCGGTTTAGAGCATTCTGCGTGTCGTATGGGCGGTCGCTCACTGCGGCGTAGAAACGAGGCTGGGATTAGTTTGACCATCTTGACGAGCACGATTATTCTGGGGTTATGCGCGATGTCAGCATTTGTTGACAGCCGTAGCGCTAAGAGTTTTTGCCTCGTCAAACCGCACCGGAAGGTACGGCGTTTGGCCAAGTCTTGCCGATTTGTCCGAGCGTCGGTCATGTCGGGCGCGGCGGGTGGTGACCTTACGGACCATGATGTTGCCGGCAGGGTCGCTCACGTCAAATCCCCGCGCTGTCTGCTAGGCGCTTGCTTGTCGAGCCCTGGTCAGTCGGTATATTGCGCCGCTCGGCGCAGGCCCCGTCTCCAATCCGGTTGAATCCTTAGAGGGACAATCCACGTGACCCACACGGCATCGTTATCGCACGAAGAAGAACAGCAGCGTTGGATACAGATTGGCGTCCTGACACTTGTGGTCGTCGCCGCCTACTTCAACACGCTACGCAACACGGCTATCGCGTGGGAATCGCCCATGTATAGCCACGGCTATTTGATTCCTGCGTTCGCGGCCTTTCTGGTCTATCTGCGACGCGAGCCGTGGGGCGAGGTGCAGCGTGCGGAACAGTGGTGGGGCGTGGGCATTATTACGGTTGCAACGCTGATGCGACTCGTGGGCTCCTATATGGTGCAATTCACGATCGACCGCTTGAGCCTGATCGTGTGCTTGATGGGCGTCTTTATTTTGGTCGGTGGCCTGCGTACGATTCGCTGGGCCGGGCCGGCGATTGCCTTCATTGTGTTCATGTTCCCATTGCCGCGTTACCTGGTGGACAACGTGCTACGTCCGCTGCAAACGATGGCCACCATGTCCAGCGTATACGCCCTGCAGACGCTGGGCGTGGACGTCTATCGAGACGGCAACCGGATTGAGCTTGAGCACTCGCAGATGAACGTCGTGGACGCCTGTAGCGGGCTCCGCATGGCGACCATTTTCGTCGCTTTGGCCGTGGCGATCGTGTTGATCAGTAACCACCGTCCGTGGTGGGAACGCACCATCGTGTTGCTAAGTAGCCTCCCCATTGCCCTGCTGGTTAACTGCATTCGGATCACGTTAACTGGCTATCTTTACAACCTAAAACTCGACGAAAAGATCGTAAACCAGCTTTTCCACGACTTCGCCGGAATAATTATGATGCCATTGGCACTCGGTTTTCTCTTCCTCGAAATGCAGATCTTGTCACGGTTGATGATCGAGGACGATTCCGCCCCCTCGAGTATCAACACCGGGATCAGTCTTCCTCCCCGTTAACGTGTTACCCCGGCGGCTCATCGAGCTCTCGTTTCGGTCACTCAGGAGCAAACCTACATGTCCGATTTTGACCCGCGACCTTCGCACGCGATTCCGGCCCGCGACGGCAACTACCTTCCCGCGACCGTTTCGCCAGCCAACGTTCCCATGGGAATGCCCATGTCGGCTGCCCCTTGGATGGATTCTTCTGAGCCGAAAAGTGGGTTCAACATCATCAGCTTCCTGCACTCACTCCGCCGTCGCTGGCTGATGGGCTTGGGATTAGGCTTCCTCGTTTCGTCCATCATCGCCGCGCTGCTGTGGCTACTGGTGCCCGTCAAATACGAAGCACTTGCTCAGCTGCGAATTCACCGGAATCCGCCGGAACTGTTGCGAGACAAGTTTGCTCGTCCACAGCTTCCGCAGGACTTTGAAATCACCAAGCAAACGCAGGCAGCGTTGATTCGCAGCCCGCGTGTGCTGGAAGCCGCTCTGCGTGAGCCGGGCATTGCTCAACTGCCGCTCGTTCGTGACGAACCCTGGTTCGGCGAACGTGATAATCCCGTCGCTTGGCTGGATCGTCAGTTGAAGATTGAATTCGCACCGAATTCGGAACTGCTCCAGATCTCGATGAAAGAACGTCGCCCAGATGACCTCAAGAAGGTGCTGGAAGCGGTCATCAAGTCGTACGATACGGAAATCGTGAAACGAGAACAAATGGAACGCAATGATCGTTTCACCAAGCTCAAGAATCGTCACCGCGAACTGCAAACCGAAGTCTCTACGCAATGGTCGGAATTCGGCGAGTTGGCCAAGACGTACGGTTCACAGGAAAGTGAAGCCGTCAAAACTAAAATCGAAATCGAGACACGCCAACTGTCTGACGTGGCCCGCCAACGTCAACAAGTTGAGCAGCAATTGTTCGAGGCTCAAGCAGACTACATGATGCTTCAACATCGTCTGTTGGCAAGCCAATCGACTCAGCCAGACAACTGGCAGCTTGAAGAAGCGTTGAACATGTACCCAGAGTACCGTCTGTTCAACGAACAAAAGATTCAATTGGAACAGGCGATTTCCTTCAGCCAACCACAAGGCGGTGGCGGTCGTTCGATGGGTGGTGGCCAACTGCAACAATTGCAAACGCAGCTTGCAACCGTTAATCAGAAGATGGAAGAATTCCGCTACAGCCATCGCAATGAAGCGGTCCAACGTGTCAAACAAGCGGACAACACAGACGAACGCAAAATTCAACAAGAGTTCTCCGCAAAGCAACAGATCCTGCGGATGCTTGAGCAGCGCCGAGCGGCGTTGGACGCCGAACAAAAGCGTCTCGCCGACACCCTGCTCGCCGCCAACCGTTTCAGTGCCGACATGATGGTTCGCCAGAACCAACTCAAGTCCGACGAAGATACGCTGGACAGCATCAAGCAAGAACTCGAACGTCTGCAACTCGAAATGGATAACGCCACGCAGGTCGACATCATCACCCATGCGACGATTCCGGACGAAAGCAACTGGATCGCCAAGTACATGCAGATTATCGCGGCTTGGGGACTGTCGCTGATCGGAACCGTCCTGGGCTTGGCTTTGTGGGACATGCAACACCAACGCGTCAACAGCACGCAAGAAGTGCTCGACTCGGGCGAAGTCCGAGTCATCGGTACCTTGCCGTCGCTGAGCAACCGCTGGGCCGCCGGCCTGCTGCCGCTGTCCGAGTCGTCACGTCGAGTGGCCGAGGTATCGCTGACTCGAGCGACTGACAGCATCCGTACCGCTCTGCAGTTCGCTCGTCGACAACATGCCTACCAGGTCATCATGGTCTCCAGTGCCTTGGGACAGGAAGGAAAGACGACTGTCGCTAGTCAATTGGCAGTGAGCTTCGCACGCTCGGGCCGCCGTACACTGCTGATCGACGGCGATGTCCGCAACCCGCAACAGCACGTGGTGCTCGGCATGCCGATGAGCCACGGCTTGTGCGAAGTCTTGCGATCGGAAATGAATCTAGAGGACGTCATTGAAGCCACACCGGCCGAGGGTCTGTGGTCAATCAGTGCCGGACACCGCGACTTCAATACGGATCAGTACTTGGCGTCTGCCGTTGTGGGCAAGATTTTCCAAGAACTACGCTCGCGATTCGATGCCATTGTCATCGATACCGGACCGGTTCTGACCTGCCCCGACGCCATGCTTCTGGGCCAATATGCCGACGCCGCGGTTATCTCCGTCCGTCGCGATGTGAGCCGCCTGCCGAAGGTTTCGGAAGCCTGCGACCGCCTGCGATCGGTTGGCATCCACATCGCCGGTGTCGTGCTCAACGGAGCACCATCGGATGTGCGTGACAGCGAACTGCAGATCACGGCTCAACCCGCTGGTCCTCAATTGGAAAAGGTGTAAGCTGTTTGCCAGCGGGCGGAGAGGTATGAGGACGAAAACGGTCAATACGGTTGTCAATCGAGTCTCCACACGATTGGCAACTACCTGGCCACCACCACCGTCCTCATGCCGCTCCCCCGGCTGCAGTCCGCAACTAAAGACGACTCACACTGACGCGCCGCCGGATTTGGAAACTGCAACCGAAGGAATCTCTCGAGTAAGCCAACCATGAAGTATCTGCCTTTTGCCGTCGTTCTGGTCGTTTTAGGTCTGGGAACCATTATCGAAGGGAAGTGGTCCGATCGCTGGGGACGTGAGAGTTCCGTCAAGCTCCAAGCCTTCACCGAACGCTTGAAGAACGTGCCTACCCAAGTCGGTGACTGGGTTGGTGTCGACGACGAAATCAATCAGGAAGAGTTCAAAGCATCGAATTGCACGGGCTACGTTTCGCGCACCTACACCAATCGCGAAGGCCAACAGGTCAACGTCTATCTGGTGAGCGGCAGTGCCCGCCACGTTACCATCCACACGCCTGACTGGTGCTACGTCGGTGCAGGCTTCGTACTGGAAGACGAACCGCAACAATACTCGATCGTCGATGTGCCGGACATGCCTGCCGCACCCGAGTTCCTGACAACTCGCTTCTTGAAGGAAGAGACGTTGGCGACGAATCGCATTCGCATCTTCTGGGGCTTCTCGGACAACGGCGAATGGATCGGTCCACGCATGCCGAAACCAACGTTCGCCGGCCGCAGTGCTATGTACAAGATCTATGTTATCACGCGTCTAGACGGTTCGGTGCCGATTGATATCGAAGGCAATCCGTCGCTCGACTTCTTGAGATCGTTCCTGCCGGCGGTCAACAAGGTGCTGTTCGTCGAAGGTGACGACAACCTGTAACCGACTCGGCGCGACTCTGGAGTGCAATCACACGGTGATCTTGGTCGCACTCCGATTGACCACGCGACATCCAAACACAACAGTAGCCAATTGGTTAAACTAGCCAATTGGCTACTGTTTTTTTACGTCGCGACGTGGCCATCAGCGAACGTGAAATGATTACTGCATGCTGAGTGTTGGAAGTCAAAGCGGATCCGTTCCTCATTCCAAAGTCCTCATTCCAAAGTCGGAAATCGCAAACTGTAAACCATGTCTCGTCGCTTCTACTCTGCCCAACCGCTATGCTCGCAAGCCGGGCTGACGTTCACGTTAGACGGTTCCGAGGCACATCACTTGGCCCACGTCATGCGAGCGAAACCCGGCGACCAAATTATCGTATTCGATGGCGTCGGCTGGGAAGCGACAGCCATCGTGGAATCCGTCGGTCGCCGTGACGTTCAGCTTCAGATTGCAACTCCAGCAGCGATTTCGCGCGAGCTACCATTCGAGCTGGAGTTAGCCGTCGCGTTGCCACGTGGTGAACGACAAGAGTGGCTCGTCGAGAAGATTGTCGAAGTCGGCGTGACGCGGTTGGTTCCCTTGAATTGCGAACGGAGTGTGGCGCGTCCGAACGACAAGTCGCTCGACAAACTGCGTCGCGCCGTGATCGAAGCCAGCAAACAGTGTGGCCGAAATCACCTCATGGAAGTGGCAGCTGTCGCCGACTTCCCCTCGTACATCTCCGCAGCAAATGGTCGCCGTTGGTTCGCGCACGTGATGGCCAGTTCCAGGTGTACGGATCCAGCCCAGCCCGCCGCCGCGATTCGCTCAGATGCAGAAACGCAGGGGTCACAGGAGCCAATTACGATCGCGGTCGGCCCCGAAGGTGGCTTCAGCGACGACGAGGCTACCGCCGCGGCAAACGCCGGCTGGCAGCTCGTGACGCTCGGATCG
>JAGQPK010001479.1 GCA_020426755.1 Planctomycetales bacterium | reverse complement strand
TCCGTTGCCCGCCGCAAGGTCGAGATCGCCGTCGCCGTCCACATCGCCCCAGGCGATGCTGACTGTTACATCGCTGCTGTCGGCGGACGTCCACGTTGCGCGCCTTTGCAACATCCCGCCTTCGTTTTTATATACTCTGTTGGGCACGAGCCACCCGCCGCCCGCGGCGAGATCGAGATCCCCGTCGCCGTCCACATCACCCCAGGCGATGCTAAACGTATCATCGCGATCATCTGAGGCCCAGACCGCGCGCTCCTGTAACACGCCGCCCTGGTTCAGGTACAGCTTGTTTGGCCCACTAAAGTTGCCGACAGCCAGGTCGAGATCGCCGTCGCCGTCCACATCGCCCCAGGCGATACTAGACGTATCATCGGTGTCGTCGGAGAACCAGGTTGCGCTCCCTTGTAACACGCCGCCTTCGTTGACATACACCTTATTCAGACCACCGTCATTCTGACTTCTGGTGCCCAACGCGAGGTCGAGGTCGCCGTCACCGTCCATATCCCCCCAGGCAACGATGGGGGCAGAATCATAGCGGTCGTCCGAGGACCAAGCTGCGCTGCTCTGCAGCACGCCGTCCACGTTTTCATACAGTTTATTGGGCCCGAATTGGT
>JAGQPK010001478.1 GCA_020426755.1 Planctomycetales bacterium | reverse complement strand
CCCAACAAGAAGTTCGTACGGGTAACCAACTGAGACAGGTGAGAATCAAATCGCTGTGCCGGAAGCAACCGTTGGTACATGTCGGTCCAATGCGTCATGTACTCTTCGTTAAATGTGGTTTGGAGCATGTCATATACATGCCCATAGTAGTTGTGCGCGTTGGAAAGATCTCGAATGAACTTCCGCAGGTCCCCATTGCCGCCCAAGAGCGGACGCCGCGCGTCGAAGAATGCGTCCAAGTCATGCGGCAGGAATAGCACGCGGTTGTCGCTCGGACGCACGTACAGTTGCAGATTGTGCTGCGCTCCATCTGCGCCGTAGTTGTCGCCGTGTCCGGTGATTACAGAGAAAGCATAAGCACGCAACCACTGATCGACATCGACATAGTCGCCAATTACGTCGTTAAACGTGCGAGTCGATGTGGCCATCGCACGCGAAAACTCCATGATCCGAGTGTAATCGTCCTGATTGCGATTGCTCTTATTGAGGAACGTCCAGCGATAGTCTTCCTTACTATCGCCGAGATTGCGGAACGAGGTGCCTACCACGCTATCCGGTTCGGGTAGCTTGAGTCCTTCGGGAGTACGATCGTTCGTCGTCGTGGGATAATAGAC
>JAGQPK010001477.1 GCA_020426755.1 Planctomycetales bacterium | reverse complement strand
ATCGATTCGACCCGATGACTCGCATCGATATCGCTCGACTTGTCGGGGAGCATTTGTTGGGTCCGGAGCCGGAGAAGAAAGAAGATATCGATCATCTTCTCAACCTGGACCTGGAACTCGATCTCGACGGTGGAGCCGGAGGACAGCAATCGCTGACGCTACCGGGCGACGGGGTCGGTGGCGACCTGGACGTGCCATCGCTGCCTGACGACTTCGGCGGCGACCTGGCGGACCTGGATTTGCCGGCTTCTGCCTCCTCGTCTGCCTCGTCCGATTTAGATTTGGACCTCGACCTCGATCTCGACCTCGATCTCGACTTGGACCTGGATTTGGATATCGGAACCAGTTCCGACACTCTCCCTACCACGGACCCGGTGGCAGCTGTTCCCGATTTGGATGACCTGGATGTTCCGGCTTTAGACCCGACGCCTACCCCCATCGAAGTGGAGGAGGATCTGCCGGAGCCTGATTTTGGAGCCGCCGTCGAGCCAGAGCCGGTGGTGCCGGAATTCGATGAAGTCCCCGGTCCCGACGACCTGGACGACCTGGAAATCCCCAGTCCCGACGACCTCGACCTACCGAGTCCGGACGAACTCGATGACATCCCCAGTCCCG
>JAGQPK010001476.1 GCA_020426755.1 Planctomycetales bacterium | reverse complement strand
TTATCGGCGAAACAGATCCGGAAGGCAGCAAGCTTGATTACGAGCAAGGCATCACCGTCGCTGACATCCACGCGTCACTACTGCATCGACTAGGAATCAAGCCGGAACACGAACTGATGACGCCCATCGGTCGCCCGATGAAGCTGAGCGACGGTCGAGTGGTTGTTTGATTCAATATCGAATATCGAACTTCGAATGTCGAAGTGAGGACAGTCATCGTCCTACTCACATACTCAGAACTGCACATTCTAGTTCTCGTCTGATCAGTTCTCCGTTTTGTCTCTAGCCACGGTTGTCACAGGTGACAGACAGATGTTGAATTCTGAATATTGAAATGAAGAGCGTCCTGTTCCGATATTCGATATTCGATATTCGATATTCAACATCCGTCCCCTTCCCAGCAGCGCGGCGTGGGAAGGGGACTCTGCTTGACTGCGGTTATTTTCGCTTGCGTGCGAATGGGAGCAAACCGAGCAACAGTAGCGTAAGGCTGGCAGGCTCAGGAACTGCGGAAACGGCTGGGCGTGGGCCGGCTTCGTAACCGCCATCTTGGAAGGCCGTGGCAAAGTCCGATGTGCCAAACAAACCATCGCCGTCCCAGTCACCTTCACCCCAACT
>JAGQPK010001475.1 GCA_020426755.1 Planctomycetales bacterium | reverse complement strand
ACTCTCTGGCAACATAGTGCGAAAACAGCGGCCGTCAGCGGGTAGGGAAAACGCTCATTGTAATCTGCACGCGGCGTGGTTTTGCAGAATCTGGCCGCCCGTCAGCCAAGAAATGTCCGAACGTTCAGAATGGCAAACAGCCGACTGCTGCCGGGAAACACAGTCTAGCAGCCGGACTTATCAGCCGTGGAAGGTGGATTCCTGCGGTCTCAGGTCTCCAACTGACGGGTTTCGAGATCATGTTGGAGCTTTATCCAAGCCGCGATCGACGAGCGGTGCGACGAAAAGCAGCAGCTGTCATTTGGAGTGCGGCCGCGTAGCTGCCGCTTTTGAACGAAGCTAAGCCGTTCGATTTAGGGCCGACACTCAAACACCAGGCAGGGGCCAGACTCTTGGACGATTCCTACGCTCGTCGTTGCCAAATGACCAGAATCCAACTTTTCGACACGACGAGCGATCCCGAAAAACGATACCTGCGCGATCGCACTCCAAAAGTACCTACCATTCTGGCAATCATGTGATGCGCAACTTCGCCTTGTATGATTGATCGCGATCACGCTAATTCTGATAGAATCTCGGCATAACAACACGTTAGGCTACATAGGAGGGAACCATCCG
>JAGQPK010001474.1 GCA_020426755.1 Planctomycetales bacterium | reverse complement strand
GTTCTTACGCCAATGCGCTGTGGCGCGCTGATCGGATTGATGAAGCCAAGGCGATCTTTGAGATACTGGCAGCGCGGTCGACAGTGCCCTACAGCCAAATGGCGACCGAACTTTCCTTGGCGACCTTCTGGCTGTCGCAAGGCGAAGTCGCGCGAAGTGAGCGTCATGTGGCCAACTACACCGAGCTCTTCAATCGCACGGAAGCAGAACGCAGTTCAAATGATTTGGGTGACAACTGGCGAAGTTGGCTGATCGTCCAGAATATGCAGAAGCAACTCAGTCGGATTCGACAAGATCCTTGAAGAATATCGAATATCGAATATCGAATATCGAATGTTGAATGTTGAATGTTGAATGTTGAAGGACGCTGTCTTACCACGTAGCAAACGAAGCGTCTCGCAATTAGCACGCACGTCGTGCACCGTCGTCGGGAATTGATCTGAACGCGCACTGGCAATTCAAAGAATTCGCTATTCAACATTCGTGACATTTTACTGGAATAAAGTTGCTCTTGCTGGCCCGTTGAATCTGGTGTCAAGATTTGAGTAGTCATTAGAATGTCTAGTATTGCGCGTATTCTCTTGCCCGTGTCCGTGTCCGTGTCCGTGTCCGTGTCCGTG
>JAGQPK010001473.1 GCA_020426755.1 Planctomycetales bacterium | reverse complement strand
AGTTTGTTGATCAAACGTTGATTCTCGAGATCAATGTGGACGTACACAAAGTCTCGACGACAGGCACCGAACCGATCTTCGCATTTGTTTCGCAGTTCGAAGCCGCCCAGGCCGCCAGGCTGGCTGCCAATCGACAGTCCGCGCTGGCAGTGACTTGGAAATCAATGCGTTTTGGCGCGGTCACCAAAGCACAAGCAGGACTGTTGCGTGACTCGGTGGTCGCGAATGTGGACGAATTCGTGCGGGACTGGAAATCAGCCCAAGCTGGAGAGTGACGAATATCGAATATCGAATATCGAATATCGAATGTTGAATATCGAATGTTGAATAACGCATTCATGTTTGCTCGGACTCCGTCACAAGCTGTTCAAATTCGGCTTCGGTCAACACGGCGACGCCAAGTTTCTGAGCCTTCTCTAGCTTGCTCCCTGCCTTCTCGCCAGCGACGACGTAGTCGGTGTTCTTGGATACACTACTGGCGGCATGTCCGCCATGTCGAGCGATTAGTTCGTGAATCTCGTCACGTGTGTACCGTGTCAACTTGCCGGTAACAACGAACGTCTTGCCACTGAAAACGTCGCTCAATGGCGCAGCACTTGCCGACTCCATCTCAACACCGACTT
>JAGQPK010001472.1 GCA_020426755.1 Planctomycetales bacterium | reverse complement strand
CCACATGAACCCAACCCGGTCGATGCGCGGTTGCGAGCATCACCACCAACAAGTGAGATGTGTCCGCATGTACGAGCACCCGTACGACACCACGCCAACGAGGGCCACAACGGCGGGCGCCTGCGCCAAGACCGGTGCGCCCGCATCCCGGCTGTCTCCCACGCGGCGGCCATGGGTCGCCGCGCTCGCCCTGGCCATCGTGATCGCCTGGCTGGCCTGGCCCGCCACCGCACGCGCCGACGCTCCCTTCGGCGCCAAAGCCCCCATCGCCACCGATGCCGTCAACGCCGTATCCGTCTATGCCGCCGATGTGGACGGCGACGGCGATCTCGACGCGCTTTCCGCGTCCTTCCTTGACGACACCATCGCCTGGTACGAGAACACCGCCGGCGACGGCTCCGCCTGGACCAAGCACACCATCGCCACCGACGTCGACGGCGCCACATCCGTCTACGCCGCCGACGTGGATGGCGACGGCGACATTGACGCCATCTCCGCTTCTCGAAACGACGACACCGTCGCGTGGTACGAGAACACTGCCGGCGACGGCTCCGCCTGGACCGAGCACACCATTGCCACCGACGCCTACGGCGCCCGGTTTGTCTATGCCGCCGACGTAGACG
>JAGQPK010001471.1 GCA_020426755.1 Planctomycetales bacterium | reverse complement strand
GATTGACGCAGCAGGAGCCGACTGGTTGTTTGTCGCTTCGGCGGTGGATGCGGTTTTCAAAAGAAGCATGGCCGCTGAATTCAAACGACACACCAGGCCGTTCATTTCGTAACAGAATGCTCCCTTTCGCTGGAAGTGTCAGCTGCGTTCCTACGGAAATGCGAGCATGATCTTGCAACCGGTAATTAGAAGAGTTACTTCGTGCTCTTCGCGCCTTCGTGGTGAAACGAATTATTTCGCACGTTTTCGTGCTCGGCTATGTACCATCAGACGGCCGGATTCCATCGTTCTTGCTGTGACGAGCCAAATGAAAAGCGATAGCTGCGCGATCGCACTCCAACGTTGACCACCATGGTGGCGCATGCGCGTCGTTCGGCGCGTCGCGAACGTCGAGACGCGTCACCCTTGGACGTCTTAATATTATTTCCGGATATCAACGCGAGCAAAAGTCAGAAAACTGGCAAAAGCCGAATTATTTGTGCCACCAAATTGAGATTGTCTCGGGTTACCAAAGTGGAGGACCCACCATCTTGAATTTTGGGTTGGCCGAAAGGCCCTAGCCGCGGATGTTGAGCACGTTCGCCGAAAGGCGCTAGCCGCAGTTAATGTCGCTGGTGGATACTCC
>JAGQPK010001470.1 GCA_020426755.1 Planctomycetales bacterium | reverse complement strand
GGAGCCGGTCAACTTGTGCATCCGTCAGGCCAAATCCGGGGGCGGCCGCCAAGTCAAGTTGGTTTGCGTCAAGTAGTTGGTCGGTCTGGCTGCGTAGCGCATGCGCGGACGCCCGCAGCCACTCGTTCTTGAAGCGGCCAGATACAAGCATCAACTCGGCGGCAGCCGCCTTGGCGTTCGCGGCAACCTTTCGGCAGTATTCACGCAATTGATCGTCAGAAAGCGGTTCAATCATTGTCGTCTCGGTTCTCCGGGCGGCGAAGTATTCTGCAATTGGCCGAAGGCGTCAAGGGCGAGCGGGCGAGGAGGAAATTGAATTCTGAATATCGAATGTTGAATGTTGAATATCGAAGTCAACTGGTAGCTGTCAAAATCCGGCCGCTAGCTGGCATGTCTTCCCGTTCAACATTCAGATCATTCGATATTCAAGATTCAATATTCGCTCCCGGGTTCACTGCTTTAGCCAGTTTAACAGTTCGTGGGCGATGTCGACTCCCAGAGCGCGCGAAAGGCCACGCCAGCCAGGCACGGCGTTGACCTCGATCACGAACAAGCGGCCGTCATCTGCCCGGAGCAAATCGACTCCGACGAATGGCGCTCCAATCGCACTGGCTGCCCGCCAGCTCA